>DASQJC010000308.1:0-2681 GCA_035631255.1 Candidatus Eremiobacteraceae bacterium
CGCGTTCATCAGAAATAAGGTCGGCGACGACCAGTACATCCACGTCTTCGGCGAAGTCGACATCGAGTCGGACGACGAATTTCGTGCGGCGATCCGAGAAGCAGCAAAGACGGCGAAGCGCGTCGTCGTCGATCTGACGCGCTGTACGTACATCGGATCGCAAGGATTTGCCGTTCTCGTCACGGCGCGGGCAGTGACCAATCTCGCCGTCTTGGCGCCACGAGCGGTCAAGCGTTTGATGGAGGTCGTCGGGTTGAGCAGCCTCCTCATCGATCCTCCGGCGGGCTTCGAAGCCGGCGGCGGCGGCTGGGCCGAAATGTAGTAGGCCGAGCGAAGCTCGGCTTTCTTAATTGAATGGAGCGGTCGACCTTTATGGTCGACCGCCGCGGTCTCGGAGCACAGGGCAGACCCCTAGCGCTCACCAACCATCGCGTCGATGAGCGATGCCGTTCTCGGCGACATCACGATCGACGAGGCGAATGACGACGATCGCGAATGGTGCGCGCAGCTCATGGCCTCTTCCGAGCCGTGGCTGACGCTCGGCCGGACGATCGATCAGACGCGGCCCCTCTTCCACCGTGAAGACAGCGAGCTGTTCATCGCGCGGCAAAACGGAGCGCTCCTCGGATTTCTCCTGCTCCGAGACCGCGGTATCGTCTATTCTCCTTATATAGCATCGCTCGCCGTCACGCCCGAATCTCGTGGCCTGGGGATCGGCAGTCGACTGCTCGACTTCGTTGAAGAGCGTTCGAGGCCGGCATCGAACCACATATTCTTGTGCGTGTCTTCCTTTAATACGCGCGCCAGGTCGCTCTACGAACGTCACGGTTATACCACGGTCGGCGAATTGAAGGACTACATCATCGACGGTGCGTCCGAGTACCTCATGAGTAAGCGTCTCCGGTAGAATCAGCCGCGGACTCCCAAAAATGATGGGACTCGAGCCGATCCCGACTCGAGTCCCGATGGACTTGACACCGCTTCAGTTAGAGGCCGAACGGATAGGCCTCTTCGCCGTGCAGTTCGACGTCGAGTCCGCGCTCTTGCGCTGACGGATCAACTTTAGCCGGCGTGATCAGGTTGATGATCCATAGCATCGCGTAGGTGAACAGGAACGCCCATAAGCTGCACACGACCGCAGCGGTTACTTGCTTGCCGAAGAACGCGAAGCCGCCGAGTAGCAGCCCATCTGCACCGTTCGGGTTCCATGCCGTCGAAGCGAAGACGCCGAGCAGGATGATGCCGAGCGAGCCACCGATACCGTGGACCCCCCAGACATCAAGGGCGTCATCCCAGCCGAGCCGGTTCTTCAATGCGACGGCGTAGTAGCACACGACTCCTGAGACGATGCCGTAGATGACGGCCGTCGTGGGGGAGACGTAGCCCGCCGCCGGAGTGATCGTCGCGAGGCCTGCAACCGCTCCCGTCAGCAGTCCGACGAACTTCGGCTGGCGCCCGCGGATCCACTCGACGACGAGCCACGCGACCGCTGCGAACGATGCGGCGATGTCGGTATTCAAGAACGCCGATGACGTCACCGGGTCGACCCGGAGCTCCGAGCCAGCGTTGAAGCCGTACCACCCGAACCAGAGTAGGCCGGTGCCGAGCGCGATGAGCGGCACGTTATGCGGTTTGTTGTCGAGCACTGAACGCCGCCCGACGTAGAGCACCGAGGCGAGTGCCGCGAACCCTGCCGACGCATGGACGACGATGCCGCCGGCGAAATCGAGGACGCCCCACTTCGCGAACAGACCGTCCGGGCTCCACAGCATGTGGACGAACGGGAAGTAGACGACGACGAGCCATGCCGTCAGGAAGAGGAAATACGCTTTGAATGTGACGCGATTCGCGAACGCGCCGGTGATGAGCGCGGGCGTGATGATCGCGAACATCATCTGATACGCGATGTGGACGATGAGCGGGATGCCCGCGTCGTTGCCCGTGAACATCGTCTGCAACGTCACGCCGTGCAGGAACGCGTAGTACGTCGGGTCGCCGATGATGCCGTGCCAATCCGGGCCGAAGCACATCGAGTAGCCGAATACGTACCAGAGGACGGTCGTCCAGCCGAGCGACATGAAGCTCTGCATCATGATCGTCAGGACGTTTTTTCGCTGTACGAGACCGCCGTAGAAAAACGCGAGCCCGGGGGTCATGAGCATGACCAAGCTCGCGCAGAGAAGCATGAAACCGGTATTGCCGACATTGACCGGAATCGACGCAGCATTCATCGAGTGTTCCTCCAGTCGAGAAGCAACTTCCGAGCGGCGTTAGCCGCAGGCGCCGGGTTTTCCGCTAATTCATAAAGGAGAGGCCGGCTCCGACGTAGTGCTGCGTTTGACCGTTGATGACGGTTGGCGAGAAACCGTACTCGACATCGAATTGGATATGGCTGCCGAAATCGCGCTGGTAAACGAAATCGATGAGGCTCTTTCCGCCAAGGCCTGGACCGGCCGCCGAAAAATAGGCGTACTCGGCCGCGAGTTGTGACGGTCCTCCGGGAAGCGCGGCCGTCACCTCGAGACTGGGAATGAACGCGAAGTACGATTGCGCGGCGCCCGCGGAATTTATTCCACTCAGCGCGTTGAAGCTCAACCCGCCGGCGAGGCCCCACTCGGAGTTAATCGTGTACGCCGCGTTGAGGTCGCCGGTGAACTCCGCATTCCCCGCGCTGAACGCCT
>DASQJC010000309.1:0-5832 GCA_035631255.1 Candidatus Eremiobacteraceae bacterium
CTGCTCGTGACCGGCGCTTCTTTGATGACCGCGCCCGCAGGCGTCGCCATGTAGTATGTAGCCGTGTAGGTGTAGGCGACTTTCTTCGGGTCCTTCGTGTAGAACGTCCACGCAACGGGCGTCGAGCCGGACTGTTTGAGCACGATCTCCTGCTGCATCGACAGGTTGTTCGCTGGATCTGAATATTGGAACTCGACTTGCACGAGCTTGACCTGCGTGAAGTCGAGCAGCGCCGGATCTGGCGTGACGGTGACTATGGTCTGGTCGGGAGGGCCGAAAGCGATCAAACTGCTATTCGACGCCGTCGTCGGGATGTTTTGCTGGGTCTGGTCTTTGTTCGAGATCACGCCCGTGTAGGTCACCTGACCTTGCGCCCCGGGAATCGTGAGGAAGGTCCAGTCGTGCGTGCGGTTCTGAGAGCTGAATTGGTACTCGCCGTTTTGCGTGTACTTGTTGGCCGCATCCGTGTAAGCCATCCGCAGGAAAATGTTGTCGATCTGATTCGCGAAGTCGCCCTCGGCGATGAAGGTCACCGTCTTTGGGATGAAGATATCGTTGATGAAGAGATCCTGCGTGTTGTCTTGCTGCGGACTTCTTACCACCTGAGTGCCGTCCATGAGCACATAGGTGACCGTGTACGTGTATTTCTTGTCGATCGGCTTGAGCACGAGGACCACCACGGTGGCAGTTCTCGTGTTCGTATCGAACGCGTACGTGCGGCTGATACCGGCGCCGGTCGCGTCGGTGTCTGGGTACGTCAACGCGACCTGCACCTGTTTCACCGTCGTCCAGTCGATGTTCGTCACGTTGATGTTGACGTAGAGGATCCCCATCGTGCCGACGTCGAGCGTGACGACCTGGCTTTGCGTCGAATAAGTCGGCGAGACATATGCGCTGCTCTGATCGGCGTAGTTCACGTTGAACTGATAGTCGTACGACATATCGCCGGAAACGGTGTCCGAATCGAACTTCAGCACGTCATCGGGTTGCTTGAAGGTGAGGCCCGTATTCGTCGGCGGGTTGCTCTTCGTATAGTGGCAGTTGACGTCGACGCTGTTTATATTGAACTTTTGGTAGTCGGCGTTGACCATTATCGTCGAGTGTATTTGCGCGAAGAACGGGTCGTTGGCGTTTATGGTCTCCATGTATTGGGCGAAATTGTCGGGGTTCGGAAGCGTGCCTTGCTGCACGGTTTCGTACGGGATGCTATCGCGTTCGCGATAGTACTCATCGAAGCTGAAAAACGACCAGCTCTGCTCGTCGCGCGATACGTGCTCCATCCCATCGTCGCCTCGGTTCGAGCCGAGGTCGGCTCCGGTGTTGGTTCCGGTGACGCCCGATCCCGATCCCGATCCGCTCGAGGAACTGCTGCTGCTCTGCGACGCGAGGACGCTCTGCACTGCGGTATTGAGTTGCTGCCAACCCCAATTCACAAGGTCGTCGTGGAGCTTGCTGAGTGAGGGATCACCGGTAGGTAATCCCGTGAAGTCGAAATCGACGCCGCCGGATTGCGAGCTCACGAACGCCTCGCGAAGCTGTTCGTTCTCGGTGTTGTCGCCGCTGTCCCAACTCCCGCCGCTCTTGTCGATCGTCTGATAGAACGACGCGAACTTGAACGCGTCGAACCAGACGTGACCCGTGACCGGAGGCAATGCTGCTGTGTAGGTGAGATCGTACGCGATCTGGACGATGCCGCCTTTGCCTTGCAGCGCACCTTCAACGACAGCCGCGCCCTCGGGCGACAGCTCGGCAGTGAACGAGCAGATCATCGAACCTAATAGCGATGGTTTCCCGGGGCTTTCGATCTTCGTGACTAATGCGCCGCCGCTGTCGAGCAGCGTCAACGACGAAGTGCCTTTCGTGAAGCTCGGAAGGGATATCTGAGCGGTCGGCGCCTTCGTCCCTGCGGTCGCGCCGTACTTGTCTTTTAAATACTGATCGCGGTCTGCTTGTATCGCCTGCATCTTGGCCGGGTCGATCGTGAACGTCGAATCGAAGATGAGGAAGCCTCCACCTTTGCTGCCATCGGGGCGATCAACGGGCATCAAGTATTTGATGAAATTGAGGACGCATTTGCCTGTCTTCGGGTCGATGCGAAATCCAGGCTCGTCGGGCATAACGTAGAAAATCGTGTCGTTGTTGTCGTCCTCGTAAACGGTTAGGCCTGCGATGATGTGCGCCGGATAGAGCTTCAACATGTCTGTCTCCCCTTAGTTCGATCTAGGATCCTAAGTAGCCGATGGGATGGGTGTTGTTGATGGCGGCACACCGTTGCCGCACAAAACTGCGATCGAGCCGTCCGCATCGAGCGATAGCGTTGCAAACGGCGATAACACCGCCGACCACGCAGTCGCCGCAGTCCCTGCCGTCGCAGCCTTGCGATAGCGATAGCCCGGCCGAAACGGCGAGGTCACGACGTAACTCCACGTTGCGGTCGGAAGACCGGGCGTCAAAAAGCGCTGGTCGGGAACGGCCCCGGTCATCGCAGCTTGCTCTTCGGATTGGAGGTCCAGAACCAGAACCGTGTTGTCTTTGATCGCGGCGGTGATGTCGATGTTGTGCGGTCCGTACTCGCGGAATGTCGTCACGTCGAGTTCGATACGGCCGGCCTGCATCGGCGGCAGTGTGATCGGTTGTCCACCATTGGCCGGCGTCGCGGTGATGAGAATTGACGCGTTAGTCGCGCTGCTCGGCATCCCCATGGCGCATCCAGTGACTTGCGGTGTAAGTGAATAGTTGAGCTGCCTCGTCTTGCCGTCGAGCGCGTAGCTGAGAACGACCCCGAGCGTTGCCAGCGAGAGAAGGCGCGTAGCTGCCGTCACATGTGAATAGGCGACTGGAAAATCGTCCGGCTGGAGGTGGACCCATGACTCGGTGTGTTGTCGCGACGACATCGCGAACTGTTCGATCATCTGCCCTGCTGAAACCACAGCGAATCCCGAAACGGTATACGCGATCTGCTCTGACGGGCTCAGACGGAACTGGACCGAACCTTCGTCGTTTGGTTCGGTGAACGTGACCTGCTGGGAGATGCTGCTCGGCCGCATGGGTGGATTTGGCGCGACGTCGACATTGACTCCGATCGCGGGCACGCCGATCCGGTTCGGCGGCAGATTTGCGTCGAAATCGATGCGGCAGAAACCGACCTCGAGTGGCGGGACCGTGACGTCTTTGACGAGCGATCCGATGCCGTTCTTAGCGGCGTACGCGCGAAGGTCGGTGAGCACAGCGAGCGAGAGCACCCACTGCCGGCGGCCGATCGCGGGTACGCTTAAATCCCAGAGCACCGCGTCCGGTGGAAGTTGCGCTGACTCGGCAAACGCTATATATGGCGGATCGTCGACGGCCGGAGAAGGCGTGAGGGTTCCGAACGCCGCGGCGAGACGGCTGACGACGGCGCCGGCGAAATCACCTTTAGGCGTGCCCGTGATCTTCACCGGGAATTTCTGGGTCGGACCGGTGAACGAAGCGAGGAGGTCGCTTGTCGCGATCTGGCGCGTCACCTTGCCCGCGAGCAACGTGTCAAGCAGTTGAGCCGGCTTGAATTCTATCGTCGCGGGAACGCGCGGAGCGACACCAACGGCGTCGTATTCGACGCGAGCGCCCAGCAGCAAATCACCGCCGGCGATCGCGCCCTTGATCAGCTCGCCGGCGTCGAGCGACAAACGCGTTGTAAAGCGCGCAAAGTCTGCACTTGCCCACCCGAGCGGAACCGGTGCCAATAAATCACTCGTCGGAGCGATCTCACCGGTCGTGGCGTAGAGCCGCGCAAACCCGCTGTCAATCGATAGCGGCTTCACCGTTGCGCCAGCAGATGCGATGCGGGCGGCGGCCAACGCGTCGTCGAGCTGAAAATCCCCGCTCAAAGAAAAGTCGAGCATGGCGTACTGCCCGGATAGGCTAAGATCGCCGAGGCTCTCGATCAGGTCAAGCGTGAATTTCGGATTGCCGCTCGCATCGGTGGCGACTGAAAGCATCTGAGGCAACACGGCATAGCTGCCGGTCTCGAACGGTGCGAACATCGCGCTCGACGCAGTCGAAGTATAAGTCTGAAAATCCGGCAAGCCGGCGAGGTCTGACATCAATCGCTCGATTGCACGTAGAACGAGTCCGTATTCGAAGAAACCCAGGTGCCTTGTTGTGTTCCTGTTGGGGTGATGAGGTCGACCCGGTATTTGTAATACGACGTGTCGCCGGTACCGAGAACGTACGCCTTGACGGGAACGGACAACGATATCGTCTGCGTCATGAGACCCGATGCGTCGGCCGGGGTCGACGAGTCGAAGTCGAGCGTTTGGCCGCTATCGAAGACGACGTGAATCGCCTTGACGTCTGCGCCGCTCGAAGCACTCGACGATGAGCCAGTCGAGGATACCGGTGCGAACATAGACGCGAAGGCATTGACCTTGATGGAGCGCTGCACCGGACCGACGACCTGATTCGACATGATGCTTTCCCAGATCGCATTCGAATCGGGAACTACTCGCACTTGATCGAGGTCGAGGACGACGGCGCACGTCGGGTCGTTGCCCTGGCCCGGCATGACCTGAATGGTCAAGGCCACCGTGTTCGGCGCGGCCTTGCCGGCCGAGATCGCGCCTTCGACTTGTCCTCCGCCGACGGAGCCGCCAAGAGCGCTCAACAAGCCGCCGAGCAGCCCACCGGTTGAGGAAGACGAAGACGACGAACTGGAGCCTGCCGAGCCTGGCGTCACCGCGCCTTGCGGCACGAGTTTTGTCGGAGGTTTCGGATCGACGAGCTGCAGCAGCTGCGGAACTTTTGTCGACTGCTGTCCGGTCGCCGGGTCGACGGGGCCTTTCATCACTTGGCCGGAGAGACTATCGAACTGGATCGGACTCTCGATCGAATCGGTCAAGACGACTCGGAACTGGTCGATGCCGGGGACGAATGTCGTCGTCGAGTCGACGATCGCACCGGCGAAATCCGCAGCGCGCGCGGTGAACGGGATGTGCTCGACATCCGAGTCGACGGTCACCGTGACGACCCCAGACAACAACTGGCTGACGTCGTCGAAAAGGCCGGCGTACACTTGTTGGAACTGCGCGAGCGACAACGTCACCGCGCACTTGATACCTGTCGCTATGTCGATCACGGCTCCGGGCTGCGGTGTGAGTGACGGCGCGCTTACGCCGTCCGCGGCGGGCAGTGTCAACGCGAGCGCCGTGTCGCTCGCCTCGAAAAGATACAACGACGGTGGTGCGGAGGCGTTGAGAAATTTCTGCCACCACGTCCGGGCTGCGGCGATCCTGTCGGCTGTCCAGACGGGCACAGCGACGAAAACCATCGTGAACGTCAGGTCTGAGGGATCATTGCCGTTCGTGCTGACGACGATACTCGGCGCATGTGGAGATGCCGGTTGACGGCTTATCTTGAACTCGTCGGGAAGATAGTAGATGTGCGTCGGCTGGCCGGCGTCTTGATAATATGGGAACGAGCGATTAGCTTTGGCGTACGGCACCTGCTGGACCGTCCAAGCCGTTTGCTCGCTGCCGACGCCGCCCAACGAAGCGAAGATGTTCTTATCGAGTGCCGGATCAAAGGTGAAGGGGATGGTCGAGTCGATCGCCGTCTGGCGATCGCGGAAGAGGTCCTGCGCCTGAGGCTGGCCGGGTTGCGGCGGTACGAGGGATGCCACGTCGAACGACCTTCGCACGATCAGCTGCGCCCGCGCCGAAGGTTCCGTCATGGCGCGGTAGATCGAGTCGCGATCGCCGGGATCGGTGACGGTGAGTGTCAACGTTGGAGCTACGGATCCATCAGGAGAGGCGGCCGTGAAGTCCCACGATGCCGCCCTCCCTTGAAGATCCGCCG
>DASQJC010000310.1:0-6974 GCA_035631255.1 Candidatus Eremiobacteraceae bacterium
GTCGCGGGCGCCTTCCTCCTACTGCTCGACATCTATGGATGGTCGCGGCGCTGGATGCCGTGGGTGTTCGCGGGCGTCACTCTCGCGGCGTTCGCCGGCGGTCTCGCGACCGGACACGATGAACCGGTCCGCAAGCTCTGGGCGCTCGGTGGCGCGCTCACCTTCGGAGTGCTCGCGGGCAGCGAGCTCGCGATGCTATTCCACGCACAGCAGGCGGCGTCGTGGATCGGCGATGCGCGGACCGGGCTGGTGTGCCTCGGTCGAAGCGCCGGCGTCGCGCTGCTCGGCGGTCTGTTCATCACCGGGCTTCTCTCACAAGTTGCGTTCATGCTCGAGGTCGATCTGTTCTTCGGCGTCAAGGCGCTTCTCGTCGTGCCGCCGCTCATCGTGTTCGGTCTTTACGTCTTCACCGACAAATTCGGATCGCCGAACAAACTGAGCGACGTCGCCGGCGCGCCGGTACGCGCGTGGATGCTCGCGGCATTCATCGTGCTCGCTGCGGCGGCTGTGTTTCTCGTCATGCGTTCAGGCAATCAACCGGACATCGGCGTCTCCGGACTCGAGCTGAACGTCCGAGGCGCGCTGACGCAGCTCATGGGCGCGCGTCCGCGCTTCAAAGAATTCCTCATCGGATATCCACCGATCTTCTTGCTCGCCGCGCTGACGCCGGCGCACCGGCGCTTCGTGGGCTGGCTCCTCGTGCTTTGCGCGGCGGTCGGGCTTGCCGACGTGCTCGACACGTTCTCGCACATCCACACGTCGCTCAGCGTCGGATTGTTGCGCACGATCAATGGCGCAGTTCTCGGCGCGGTGATCGGCCTCGTCGTCCAGTGGATCTATAGGCGATTCGTGCGCCCGCGCGCCGGCGCGGCGGCGTGAACGACCCCGTAGGGGCTGCTCCAGCGAAGACGCAGATACTCATCTCCGGCTACTACGGCTTCGGCAATTTCGGCGACGAGACGATCCTGCAGATCATGGTCGATGAATTGCGATCGCGTCTTGTTGGTGCGTCGATCACCGTGCTGTCGGCGAACCCCGTCCAGACGGCGTCGGCCTTCGGCGTCGCCGCCATCCCGAGGATGAACGCGCACGTCGTGACCGACGCGATCAGGAATTCCGATCTCGTGATCAGCGGCGGCGGGGGCCTGATCCAAAACGCGACGAGCCTGCGCAGCCTCCTCTACTACACGGGCATCATCCGCGAAGCAAAGCGTGCGGGCCGAAAGTGCGCGATCTTCGCCCAAGGGATCGGGCCTCTCGATTTTCTCGGCAAGCAGATCGTCAAGGGCACGTGCGGCGACGTTGGGCTCGCGATCGTACGCGACGCGCACAGCGCAGCGCTGCTGCAGCCGCTCGTGCCGCGGGTCCACGTCGAGGTCGGAGCGGATCCTGTCTTCCTCGCGCCGGATTCAACGCCGCCGGCTGCGCGCGATGCCCTCGCGCGCGAGGGCATCACCGCGACGAGCGGCGACATCATCACCGTCGTCGTCCGCAAGTCGGCGCTGCTGGCGCGAATCGCACCGCAGCTCGCCGCCGGGATCGATCGCATCGTCCAAAAGCACGGCGTCCACGCGGTGTTCGTGCCGCTTCAGCGCCCCGATGATGTCGAAGCGTCGATCGAGGTCATCCGCCGGTGCAAATCCGCGCCGACGCTGCTCGGCGGCCCGTTCGATCTGCCGGCGATGACGGCGCTCCTGCAACGCAGCTCCGCGGTCATCTCGATGCGGCTCCACGCGCTCGTCCTCGCCGCGCGCCTCGGCGTTCCGCTGCTCGCGATTCCGTACGACCCGAAGGTGAGCTCGCTGCTCGAGGAGTTATCGTATCCGTTACCGGCGTTCGACCGAGGGTCGAGCGAAACGTCGCTCTTCGATCGTCTGTGGGATGAACGGACATCGCTCGCGGCCGCTCTCACAGCCGCCGTCGAACCGCTCGCGCGACGTGCGTCGTACGCCTTCGATAGGCTCGCCGAGTTCGCCGGAGGCTCGACAGCCTAGGCGTTGAAACGAGCCGCTGTGATGTTCGTGCGCGGAACGCTTCGCCTCGGCCGGATCGCCGGGATCGAGATCGCGGTCCATCCGAGCTGGTTGATCATCTATGCGCTCTTCGCGTGGTCGGCGATAACCATCGCGCCATCGCTCGATCCGCATCTGACGAAAACCGGCGTCATCTCGCTCGGGCTCGTGTACGCGCTCGCGCTGTTCGCAAGCGTCGTCGTCCACGAGTTATCGCACGCGATCGTCGCGCGCCGGCTCGGGATTCCGGTCGGCAACATCACGCTGTTCCTATTCGGCGGCGTCGCGAGCATCTTGCGCGAACCGGGCGCTCCAGCCGACGAGTTGAAGGTCGCCGCGGTGGGGCCGGCGGCGAGCGTCGTCATCTCGATCGTCTGCATGCTCATCGACGCGCTCTTGCCGTACGGCTGGTGGAAGGATCTGTTCTACGCGCTCGCATGGTCGAACGCAGCGCTTGCGGTCTTCAATCTCTTGCCGGCGTTTCCGAGCGACGGCGGACGCATCTTCCGGGCGATCATCTGGCATTTCCGCAATAGTCAGGCGCGCGCGACGCAGATCGCGAGCATGACGAGCCTCGTCATCGCGGCCGGCCTCATCGGCGGCGGCATCTTCCTCGCTTTCGACAGCGAGCGCGTGCTCGGAACCGGCCCGACGATCATGGTGAAGGGCTATTGGTGGATTCTGCTCGGCTTGTTCTTGGGGCAGGCGGCGCTTGCGAGCATGCGCGGTGCGCGCGTGAGCCTCATCCTCGAGACGATGCCGGTCGCCGAATGCATGGCGCGCACGCTCATCCCCGTGCCGACGACGACGACGATCGCCGCTTTCATCGCACAGATGGCCGTCGCAGGGCGCTCGGCCGGCTATCCGGTCGTCGATGACGGCGCGTTCGTCGGACTCGTCACGCTTCAAGACACGGCGGCAGTGCCGCACGTGCTCTGGCCGCAGACGCCGATCACCGCGGTGATGACGCCGTCTTCGCGGACGCCCGCGATATCGGCGCAGATGCCGGCGTTCGAAGCGCTCGAAACGCTTGACGCGCGCCACGTCGGCGAACTGCCGGTGTTCGAGAACGGCACGCTTACGGGCGTCGTGTCGAAAGAGACGATCTACGCCGCCCTTCATGCGCGGGGCAAGACGACGTCGTGAGCTTCCCGACGCTCGGCGAACATCCGGATAGTCCGAAGCGCGAGCTCGACGTGCTCGCCTTCTGGCGCGAGCGGCGCATCTTCGAGCGCTCGCTCGAGCAGACGAAGGTCGGCGAGCGCTATTCGTTCTTCGAAGGCCCGCCGACGGCGAACGGTAGGCCCGGCGTCCATCACGTGCTTGCGCGCGCGTTCAAGGATCTGTATCCGCGATTTTGGACGATGCGCGGCCGTTACGTGCGCCGCAAGGCCGGATGGGATACGCACGGATTGCCGGTCGAGCATCTCGTGCAGAAGGCGCTCGGCATCTTCGACAAAAGCCGCATCGAAGCGGAAGTCGGCATCGCAGAGTTCACGCGACGTTGCCGGGAAAGCGTTTACGAGTACGTCGGCGACTGGAACCGCATGACCGAGCGGATGGGGTATTGGGTCGATCTCGACGACGCATACTTCACGCTCACGAGCGGTTACATCGAAACCGTCTGGTGGCTGCTCAAGCAGCTGTGGGATCACGATCTCATCTATCAAGACTACAAATCTGTGCCGTACGATCCGCGCATCGGCGCGACGCTCTCCGACCACGAGGTCGCACAAGGCTATCGCGAGGTCGACGACCCGTCGGTGTTCGTCCGATTCCGACTGGCTGAAGATCCGTCGACGTCGTTCTTGGCGTGGACGACGACACCGTGGACGCTGCCGGCGAATATGGCGCTCGCAGTCCATCCCGATGTCGTGTACGTGACCGTCGAACGCGAAGGCGAGCGGCTCATCGCCGCCGAGCCGCTGCTCGCGAAGGTCTTCCGAGACGAACCGGTTCGGGAAGTCGGACGCAAGCGCGGCGCCGACTACGCCGGCGTGCGCTACAAGCCGCTCTACGAATATTGCACGAGCGATCAAGACCGATGGTACGTCATCCCGGCCGAGTTCGTGACGACCGACGACGGCACGGGCGTCGTCCATATCGCTCCGGCATACGGGCCCGAAGACCTCGCGATCGGCAAAGCGCGAGATCTGCCGATCTACTACGCCGTCGACTATACCGGCTACGTCGTGCCAGAAGTGAAAGTCGCGGCGGGGCTGTTCTTCAAGGATGCCGACAAGCCGATCACCGCGGATTTGAAAGCGCGCGGGCTCATGTTCCGCGCCGAGACATTCCGCCACACGTATCCGTTCGGCTGGCGAACCGGCGACCCGCTGCTCTACATCGCGAAGACCGCGTGGTTCATCCGCACGACGCGTTTCAAGCAGCAGCTGCTCGACAACAACGACAAGATCAACTGGGTTCCTGAGACGATCAAATACGGCCGCTTCGGCAACTGGCTCGAGAACAATATCGATTGGGCGCTGTCGCGCGAACGTTTCTGGGGCACGCCGCTGCCGCTGTGGACCGACGGCGAGTCTTACGTGTGCGTCGGTTCGTTAGAAGAGCTTTCGTCACTGTGCGGCCGCGACGTGCGCGGTGTCGACCTCCATCGCCCGGCGATCGACGAGATCACATTCGTCCGCGACGGTCGTGAATTCAAGCGCGTGCCCGAAGTCATCGACGCGTGGTTCGACTCGGGCTCCATGCCGTACGCGCAGTGGCACTATCCGTTCGAACATCGCGATCTGTTCGACGAGTCGTTCCCCGCGGACTTCATCTGCGAAGCCGTCGATCAGACGCGCGGCTGGTTCTACAGCCTGCACGCGATCGCGACGATGATCTCCGACTCACCCGCATATCGCAACGTCATCTGTCTCGGCCACGTCGTGGACGCCAAGGGCGAGAAGATGAGCAAGAGCAAGGGCAACATCCTCGATCCGTACATCATCTTCGATGAACTCGGTGCCGACCCGCTGCGCTGGTATTTCTACACCGGCAGCCCGCCGGGATCGGCGAAACGCATCTCGCTCGAGCTCGTCAACGAGGGCTCGCACGCGCTGTTCCGCACATTGTGGAACACGGCGAAGTTCTTCACGATGTATGCGAACGCTGACGGCATCGGTGTGCCCGCTGACGTTCCGTTCGAGAAGCGGGGCGAGCTCGACCGCTGGGCGGTGGGGCGGCTCAACGAATTGATCGATGCCGTCACGGTGGATCTCGAGACGTACGATGCGCAGTCGGCCGGCCGCGCGATCGAGCAATTCGTCGACGAGCTTTCGAATTGGTACGTCCGCTTGTCGCGCGATCGCTTTTGGAAGACGGCATCTGACGACGACAAAGCGTCGGCCTATCGGACGCTCTATCAGTGTCTGACCGGTGTGACCGCTTTGCTAGCGCCGTTCGTGCCGTTCCTCGCGGAGTCGCTCTATCAGGCGCTCGTGCGATCGGTCGACTCAGCCGCTCCCGAAAGCGTCCACCTCGTCGGCTGGCCCTTTGCGGTGCGCGGTCAGATCGACTCTGAGTTGCTCGCCGAGATGCGCACGGTGCGGACGGCGGTCGATCTCGGCCGTCAAGCGCGAGCCGCGGCGAAAGTGAAGACGCGTCAGCCGCTCGCCTGCGCCTACGTCCGCGCGCGGACGAAAGTCGATGACGAGGCGCTCAAGCGATTCCGGCACTTGGTGCTCGACGAGTTGAACGTCAAGGACGTGCAGGTCGTCGGAATCGACGCGACGTTCATCGAGTACGCACTGCGGCCGAATCTGCCGCGGCTTGGGCCTCGCTACGGCAAGAAGATCGGATCGCTGCGAATAGCGCTCGCGAACGCCGATGCGCGCGCGGTCGCCGAGGCGGTCGCCGCCGGCAAGAACTTCGAAGTCTCGAACAACGGCGAGGTCTTCGCGCTCGAGCCGGACGACGTTCTCGTCGACAGCAAGTCCGCTCAAGGTTTCGCGTTCGCCGAAGACGACGGCATGCTCGTCGCGCTCGACGCGCGGCTCGATCGGCCGCTCGTGCTCGAGGGCATCGCACGCGAGATCGTCCGCACGGTCCAGGATGCGCGGAAGGCCGCGGGCCTCGACATCAGCGATCGCATCAAGCTGCGGATCGACGTGAAAGGCGCCGACGTGGTCGAGGCGGTCACGGCTTGGCGCGACTACATCGCGGAGCAGACACTCGCGACCGAGATCAACGGCGCAGTGTTCGATCCGTTATACTCGACCCAGGCCGACGACTGGTCGATCTCGCTAGCGAAAGCGTAACGAACTCGCTTCCCAATGGAGCGGTCGACCTTTAGCTCGACCGGCGCGGTCTTATCGGTTCGAACAACCGCGATGCAGGCATTGAAAAACCCGGAAGTGCTGGATGCTCGACTGGATCGGTCGCTTGAAAAATTGTGACACCCTCGACGTCGTAAGCATCAACGCGACGCGACTTGGTATCAGCCAAGAAGATGACCAGCACTCCGCAGGCTAGATAGACGCGAAGTTTGTCGTCGACGTCTTCTTGGTGATCTCCCGGCGACAACACCTCTACGACCGCATCGGGTGCAACAGGCGGGATATCCGTCGCCGAGCTCTCATCGAACGGTAAGCGCTCAAACGAGATGTACGCGACGTCGGGCACGAGCGGCCGTCGGATTTCGCCTGGCGGCTGTAAGCGGAACTCCCACTCGGTGCCAACGGTTCCGCTTCCGTTTGCTTCGGCCCAGGCATCGAGAGCCGAAGCGAATCGCGCTTGTGCGAGCGCGTGCTTACGGCGCGGGCTCACCTTTTGGAGCACCCGGCCGCGGACCCATTCGAGCGCCGGTTTCGCTTCCGGCAATATGATTTCGCGCATCGACGATCTGTCACGTCGAATCATATCACACGCACGCGTGAGGAGTCTACTCTTAACGAGCCGAGCTTCGCTCGGCCTACTACATCACTTCTTAGCGGGCGCGGCTGTCGCGATCTGTGAAGG
>DASQJC010000311.1:0-2566 GCA_035631255.1 Candidatus Eremiobacteraceae bacterium
AGCTCCGGCAGATCGCTGATGAGCGCGGACAGTTCGCAGCCACGTAAAGCCTCGGCCGCCGTCGCATCGTCGACGCCCTCGAAATGCACGAGCAGCCGGTCTTGATGAGGACGGATCGTCGAGACGATCAGTTCGCGGCCAGCGCTGTCTTGCCGAGTTTCGATAGACCGACGATCCCCGGTCGCGCGAAGACGAAGACCCGGCCGAAAATCGGACGGATCCGATGTCGCGACCTTCACCTCGCCTCGCAGACCGAAGGTTCCGGCGATGCGGCCGATCACGGCACGAGCATCGCCTGGCGCAGACGTCAATCGAGGATTTCGACGTTGACCTTTTCGCCGGAGCCGACGGACGCGGCTTTGACTATCGTCCTTATCGCTTGGACGATGCGTCCTTGGCGTCCGATCACTTTCCCGCGATCGTCTTCTGCGACCCGAAGCAGGAGGACCGGGCCGCGGTCGTCGCTGCTCGCGCCGATCTGGATCTCGTCCGGCTCGTCGACGATCTGCTCGACGATGTACTTGAGCACAGCCGCGGCGCGGCCGATGCCGTCGCGAAGGTTGCCGGCATCTTCCTCGTCGTCGGCAGGACCCGGCTCGCGAAGCGGCGGCGAATCCTCTTCCTCGTCGAAATCGATCGCTTCCGATCGAGGCGCGGGTTGCGTCTCGTCGTCGTCGTAATCGATGAAATCGGTTGGGCGTTCGGGCATGGCTGGACCTCTCACGACTTCTTCGCGCGTTTCGCTCGCGGCTTGCGCGCCTTCACCTTCGACGGATCGACCAGGCCCTTTGACGCGAGGAGCCTCGCGACCGTATCGGACGGCTGCGCGCCGTCGCGGAGCCACTTCTTCACTTTCTCCTCGTCGACGATGATCTCGACCGGATCGCGCCGCGGGTTGTAGTGACCGACGATCTCGAAGAACCGGCCGTCGCGCGGCGCGCGTGCGTCGGCGACGACGAATCGATACGTCGGTTGCTTTCTCGCGCCCGTGCGGCGCAAACGGATCTTGACTGCCAAGTTCTCTCTCCTTATCGTGCCGAGCTGCGCTCGGCCTACTACATTTCCTAGTGGGACTTGATCTTCGGAGCTAAGCGCTTCATCAGCTGGCGCGATTGCTCGAACTGTTTGATGAGGCGATTCACGTCTTGCACCTGCGTGCCGCTGCCGGCAGCGATCCGCTTGCGGCGGCTTCCATTGAGTATACGCGGCTCGGCGCGTTCTCGAGGCGTCATCGAGCAGATGATCGCCTCGATCCGCGTGACCTCTTTGTCGTCGATCTTCGCACCGGCTGCGAGCTTGCCCATGCCGGGCACCATCTTGAGCAGATCGCCGAGTGGACCCATGCGACGCACTTGACGCAGCTGCTCCAAGAAATCTTGCAGCGATAACTCGTGCCGGCGGATCTTGCCCGCGAGCTCCTTCGCCTGGCCTTCGCTGAAGACGCTCTGCGTCCGCTCGATGAGCGTCAGCACGTCGCCCATGCCGAGGATGCGCGATGCGAGCCGGTCGGGATGGAACGGCTCGATCGCCGTCACCTTCTCGCCGATGCCCGCGTACTTCACCGGCTTGCCGGTCACCGCACGGATCGACAACGCGGCGCCGCCGCGGCTGTCGCCGTCGAGCTTCGTCAGTATCGTTCCGGTCAACGCGATCCGCTCGTCGAACGCTTTCGCGACGTTGACCGCCTCTTGCCCTGTCATCGAATCGACGACGAGCAGCGTTTCGAGAGGCTGCACCTGGGCCACGATCGCTGCGAGCTCTGCCATGAGCGGCTCGTCGATCTGCAGCCGGCCCGCCGTATCGATGATGACCGCTCCGTACCCGATCTTCCGCGCTTCGTCCATCGCCGCCGCCGCTATCTGCGGCGGTTTGCCGGGCTGCGAGAACACGGGCACATCGATCTGTTCGCCGAGCACCTGCAGCTGATGGATCGCGGCCGGCCGGTAGATGTCGCAGGCGACGAGGAGCGGCCGCCGGCCTTGTTCCTTGAAGCGAAGCGCGAGCTTCGCGGCATGCGTCGTCTTGCCGCTGCCCTGCAGACCGACGAGCATCATCGCAGTCGGCCCCGTGGGGGCGAATCGAACCGTCGCCGTCTCGCCGCCCATCAGATCGACGAGTCCGTCGCGCACGATCTTGACGACCGACTGCGCAGGCGTCAGCGATTCGAGGACTTCCGTGCCGACGGCACGCTCGCGGATCGACGCGATGAAGTCCTTGACGACCTTGAGGTTGACGTCCGCCTCGAGCAGCGCGATGCGGACCTCACGCAAGACGTCGGTGACGTCGCTTTCTGTGAGCTTGCCGCGTGAACGAAGGCGTTGGAAGATCGCCCCGAGGCGATCGGAAAGCGTTTGAAACATTCAGTGCATCGGCGCGGGTGCGAAAAAGGTGGCGGGGCCGCGCGGGGCCGGCCTAGGCTTTTTCCGTCACCTCTTCGATGTAGCGGACGGCATCGCCGACGGTCTTGATCTTCTCGGCCTCTTCATCCGGGATGTCGAGGTTGAATTCGGTCTCCAGCGCCATGACGAGCTCGACCTGGTCGAGCGAGTCGGCGCCGAGATCGTCG
>DASQJC010000312.1:0-5835 GCA_035631255.1 Candidatus Eremiobacteraceae bacterium
TCGCCGCGCCGCGTTGGAATCGCGACGCCATCGGTTCGCCGCCGGTCGCACCCGGCAAGTACGAGGTCGTGCTCCACGTCGGCGGTCATTCGTATTCTCGCCCGGCGACCGTCATGCAGGATGCGCACGCGCCATGGACCGTGAGCGACGCCACCGCATCGCGCGAGACCGTCGTCGACATCGTCAGCCGTATGTCGGCCGTCGATGACATGCTCAATGCCCTCGACGCATTAGATGCGAAGCTCGACGCACGCTCCAAGGTGGCGATCTCGAACGCGAAACTATCGGGGATGATCGCCGCGGTGCGCCGCGGTGCATCGGCCGTCCGCGCCGAGCTTACTTCGAGCCCGACGAACGATCAGGACGACGACTTCCTGCCGGACATGCTGCGAGAACGCCTTCAGGCGCTGTATTTCCAGCTGTCAGGATCGCAGTACGCACCGGCAACCGCAGCCCTGCGCGAGCTCGACGATCTTGGTCGCATGCAAGCGGACGCATCGTCGCGTTACCGTGCGCTGATGGACGGCGATGTCGCATCGCTCGATGCGGCGCTCAAAGCGGCGGGATACCTGCCCGTGCACTGATGCTAATCACGCAGAACAGCACAGCTCGAAAGGTCCGACTGCCACTACGAATGTAGTCGTCGGCCGTTCACTGCATCATCTTGGATGGAGACGCTTTGAGATACGCTGCCTTTGCTCTTGTGCTCGCGACCCTCTTGTCGGCGACCGCGGCTAACGCTGACCAAAACGCCGGGGCAACCGGCGACAAGACGCCGCCGGCATCACCGCCCCCGTCGTCCGACGCGATCACGCATCATACCGTCGTCGTCGACGGGAAGACGCTGCCGTACAGCGCGACCGCCGGAACGATCACGCTCAAGGATCCGAAAGGCACGCCGACCGCCCGCATGTTCTACGTCGGCTACACGCTGGACGGCGTCTCGGACAAATCGAATCGTCCGGTCACATTCCTCTATAACGGTGGGCCTGGCTCGTCGACGATCTGGCTGCGCATGGGTTCGTTCGGGCCGAAACGCGTCGTCGTCGGCGATGGCGAACCGACGTCGGGACCGCCGTTCCAGCTCGTCGACAACCAGTACAGCTTGCTCGACAAGACCGATCTCGTCTTCGTCGATGCTGTCGGAACGGGCTTCAGCCGCATCATCAAAGGCGAAGGCAAAGATTTCTACGGCGTCGACCCCGACATCCGCGCCTTCGGCCAGTTCGTGCAGTCGTACGTCACCCAGAACAACCGATGGAATTCGCCGAAGTTCCTGTTCGGCGAGAGCTACGGCACGCCGCGCACGTGCGGGCTCGTCGATTATCTATGGAACAACGGCATCCAGGTGAACGGCATCATCTTGCTGTCGTCGGTGATCAACTTCCAAGAGTTCATCGGCGGCGACGGCAACGACGAGCAGTTCGTCGAATACTTGCCGACCGAAGCGGCGATCGCGTGGTATCACCACAAGGTGCCGAACCGGCCGAACGACATCGCGACGTTCCTCGCGCCGGTGAAGCAGTTCGCGATGGGCGAGTACAAGGACGTCCTGTACGAGGGTGCATGGGCGCCGGCGTCGCAGCGCGAGGACGCTATTCGCAAACTGCACGCCTATACGGGCCTGAGCGAAACGTTTATCCGCGACGCCAACCTGCGCGTGCAGCCCGGAGAGTTCGAGAAGCAGCTGCTCCACACGAGCGGCAAGATCACGGGTCGTCTCGACGGCCGATTCCTCGGATACGACGAGACGCCGACGGGCGAGTTCCCGGACTACGATCCGGCGAATTCGAGCTTCTCCGGCGCGTACGTCGCGGCGTTCAACGACTACGTGCGCAACGAGCTGGACTACCACACCGATCTCGATTACTACCCGACGAACTATCCGGTCGTCGGCAACGCCTGGGATATCGATCACAAGTTCAACGGCAACGATTACCCGATCGCCGACCTCATGCCCGACCTCACCGATGCGATGTCGCAGAATCCGCATCTCAAGGTCTTCTCGGCGAACGGCTACTTCGACATGGCGACGCCGTTCTTCGGCACCGACTACCTGCTCGCGCATCTGCCGATCAATCCGTCGCTCCAGAAGAACATACGGTACGGCTACTACGAATCAGGACACATGGTGTATCTCCACGTGCCGGCCCTCGCCCAATTCAAGAGCGACCTCGCGTCGTTCTACGACTGGGCGCGCTAAGAAAAGAGATGTAGTAGGCCGAGCGAAGCTCGGCATCCGGCTTTAGTCGGCATACATTTCGATCGGCCAAACCGCGGCGGTCGACCATAAAGGTCGACCGCTCCATTTTTCTAGCTTCTGTCTATTCTTTTAGCGGCGGCGGCCGGCGACGGAGAGGTAGTAGAGAAGCGTGAGGAGCGCCTGTGCCGCGGCGGCGACGTATGTGAGCGCGGCGGCGTCGAGCACTTGCTTCGCGGCCGGGATCTCTTGCGCGGTGAGGATGCCGCTCGTCTGAAGCATCGCGAGCCCGCGACGGCTCGCGTTGAATTCGACCGGGAGCGTCACGATCGCGAAGATCGCGGTGAGCGCGAACAGTCCGATGCCGACCCAGAGAAGCTCGGGCGAGCGGAAGAACATCCCCACCAAGAACATGAGCGGCCCGGCCCACGATCCGACTTGGACGCTGGGTACGATCGCGGCGCGCAAGCGCATCGGCGTGTAACCTTGCTGGTCTTGCACCGCATGGCCGAGTTCGTGCGCGACGACCGCGACCGAAGCGATCGAATTCTGGCCCGAAGTCTGCGAAAGGTTGATCGTCTTGTTCGCCGGATTGTAGAAATCGGTGAGCACACCCGGTGTGCCGCGCACGCCGATGTTCAAACGCTCTTGCTGCATGAGGACCTGAGCAGCCGTCTGGCCGTTGACGCCGCTGCTCGTCGGAACGCGCGCGTATCGCGAGAACGTGCCGCGCAAACGTGTTTGCGCCCATAGTCCGAGCAGCAGCGCCGGCGCTATATAGATGAAATAGGTCGGGTCGAAGTTCCAAAACATACGGGAAGATACTCCGTCGTCGGCGTTGCGGTTTCACGCGTTCGGCGTCTCCCCTGGGACGCCATGCCGCCTAAATGGGGAGGCGGCGTTCGACGAATAGAGTCGTCCCGGTGAAGTCCGGTGACCGGTACTTGAATGTCGGAGATGCCGCGAAGTACGGAGCGCCGCCGAAGACGTTTCGCCGCGCCGTTATCATAAGGGCGCCCTCGGGTTCCGCGATCTGCGCGCCGGCGAAGGCGGCCTTCATCCCGATGTCAACGTTGAGCGCGCTGCCGTCGGCCCACGATCCCCTTGTGCCGAAGTAAGCGAAGCCGGCAGCGGCGGCGACATGCGACGACGCGCGCTTGGTCAGCGAGACGACGTACTGCGGCGCATCGAAGGAGACTGCATCGAGCGTCTCACCGGGCGGAGCCGCGCGATGCAAGTCGTCGTCGGAAAAATCGATCCCGAGATCCCCGAAGCGGCCGAGATCGCGGCCTAAGAAGACATTCGTCCGCGTGAATGTTCCGATGGTCGCCCACGGCGTGTCGAGTTGGATGAGGAAGAAGCCCTCGACGAAACCGAGGTCCGATCCGTCAGCGGTTGTGAAGGGCTGGATCTGTCTGAACCTACCCCATGTGACGTACAGCTGGTTGCGGCCATCGTCGCGCCTGTAGGAGTACAGCGGCCCTTCGCGATTGACCCCGACGGTCGACGAGTCGACGAGCTGGAAATCGGACTTGAGCCACGGGCCTGGCCACGAGTACGCGACGCTCCAGATATTCTCCGGTGAGCCATACGGGAGGATCATCGTTGCGAACGTCGGCTCGAAATGGTAGAAGTCGATTCCGATCTGCGCGTCGCCGAGGGCGTGCGACATCCCAGCGTGCACGAATCCGCCGTGAGAGAAGCCAGCTTTGCCGATGCCGTCGGCCTCGTAGTGCGAGTACGCTCCTTCGATCGTCGCCTGTAGGCCGAGCGGCGCATCGACTTCGTCCTTTCCGCCGACGATGCTCTCGCGCTGACCGCGCAACAGACTCGTCGCGATGAGTCCTTGGCCCGTGAGGTCGATGGTTGGCTGCGCCCCGAAATCCGTCGTCGTCGAAATAGGATCGCCGCCTGTGTGTGCGTGCAGCCACTGGACGATCCAGCCGTCGCCGTCGCTGAACGAGCGGCCGGCGGACATCGTCTCCATGCGGGCGGGAGTTCCCGGCAACGCGGGCAGCGCTGCGTCCGCCGCTTCGAGGGAGATAGCGCCGGCGCTACCAGCAAGGTCGAAACCGCGAAGCGGGAGCGTCGAGGGCGACGCATCCCATGCGTTCAAGGCGAATGGGCCTGGTGCAAGGCTCTCGGGCGTCTTCATCGTCAAGGATGGAAGGGCGTTCGTCGTCGCCGGCGGCGTGAACACGCACGGCAGCGTCTGACCGAGATCGAACCAACCGGCGCGCAGCGTGACTCCCGTCCGATCCAGCGACGCGCGGATCTGAGTCAAGCCGGCGCGTGCGCCGTCGTAGTCGTCGACGCCGGGATGAGTCGGAAACGCGACCGCGTAACCGGTCGCCGTCGATCCGATATGCGGGTTGTCTTGCGGCTGCAGCGGCTCGACCCAATACGCTTCGTTCGTACGATCTCCGGCGAGCGCGTCGACGCCGCCGCTCGCCTCCGCCGTTACGCCGCTTCCACGCCACGATACATCTAACGACATCTGCTCTTGCGCGACGTCGCCTGGAACGAGCGGGGCAGCAGAAAACGGATCGTATGGGGAGACCGGTGCGGCCGGCGCGCCGTTGGCGAAGCCGGGCCCTTCAACGGGTGTGAGGCCGGGGCCGGCGACACCTTGAGTGAGCAAGACGGTGCGAAGAACTCCACCGATCGTGATCTTCGGAGATGCAGTAGCCGAGGGCTGAGGGGTCGGACTCGGAGCGTCGCCGGCATGCGCGGTAAACGGCGCGAAAAGGCACGATGCAAGTGCGAAGGCGAACGCGATCGCGACGCGGCGTCTCGTCATGACTCCTTCGGCCACTCGAATTCCATCATGTCGTCGCCTTTCGCGGCGCGGCGCGACCACGTATGCGCTTCGGCGATCTCTTCAGCAGCGCGTCGCGCGAGATCGGCCGCGATCGGAGGGCTGACGACACGCGCCGAACCGCCGAAGCCGAGTACCCACGAGACCACTTCTTGCGGATCGTTCACGGCGAACGTCACGCGCAATTTTCCGTCCTCTGCATCTTCGCAGTCGACTTCCGCGGGCCAGCGGCGGGCACGCACATATGCGGCTCGCGCGGCTTCGATCTCGACGACGACGCGCATCGGTTTGGTCCGCTGTCCGACATACATGCCGAAGCTGTGCTCGAGCGCGTCGGACAGGCTCAGCTTCGGATCCGGTTCGAACCCGTCTTCGAGCGTCACGTCGCGCATGAGGTCGATCGCGAAGAACTTCGGCGCTTGCCGGACTTTCTCGCGTCCCCAGACGTAGAAACGCCCGACGTTCTCGTGGAGCGCGTAAGGCTCGATTTGGCGCGGCTTCGGCTTGCCGCCGGTCGTGTTCGTGTACGAGAACGCGATCATCCGATGGTCGCGCAGCGCGTTCTCGACTTGAGTGAGCCGCTCGTAAAAAGACTCGTCCGCCCGAGGCTGCGGCCGGTGAACGGGAGACGTTTCGCCGTCGCTCGATCCCGCGAGCTGCGAATCCCAACGCTCGAAGAGCGGCGCGAGCTCATCGACGTACGGCGAGCCGAGCGCTGCGGCGTTGGCGCGCAGCATCGTGATGCGGTCGCGGAGCCTCGCCTGTGAGGAGGCCGCCGGCTTGATGGTCCACATCGGGTCGACGACGTGGAACCGCT
>DASQJC010000313.1:0-4714 GCA_035631255.1 Candidatus Eremiobacteraceae bacterium
CGCAGCTCTTCTCCGACACGATCGAGAACAATATCCGATACGGACGGCTCGAGGCGACGCAGGAGGAGATCCGCGCCGCAGCACGGCTCGCGAATGCGGAAGAATTCATCGCGCGGTTCCCGGAAGGATATGGCACGAAAGTGGGCGCTCGCGGGATGAGACTATCAGGCGGCGAGCGTCAACGCATCGCGATCGCGCGCGCGATCTTGCGCGATCCGCGGATCCTCATCCTCGACGAGGCGACGTCATCGCTCGATGCGCAAAGCGAAGCGCTGGTCAACGACGCGCTCGAGCATCTGCTCGTCGGCCGCACGACGTTCATCATCGCGCATCGTTTCTCGACGATCCGGCGTGCATCGACGATCCTCGTGCTCGACGAAGGGCACGTCGTCGAACGCGGCAAGCACGCCGATCTCGTCGCCCGCGGCGGTCTCTATGCGAGGCTCTACGAGACGCAGATCCGCCAACCCGTCGCTCAGGCAGACTAGCGCGCCAACGAAAAATGTGGCATGCCGAGCGTAGCTCGGCAGCCGACCTTCGGTCGGCATACCACATTAGCTTCGCTTAGATCGCTTCGAACGGGCCGTCCTTTGGCAAGTGACCTAACTCATGGTGGATGCCGTAGTAGCCCACCGGATGATAGCCCTCGGCTGCGGATTGCGCGCGAAAGCCCGACGCCTTGATAAGATCCGTGCGGACGAAGAACGCGTTGACGCCCGTCTTCTCGGTGCCGACGAGCGAGTAGCCCATCGTCTCTGCGAGCGCGGTGTATGACGCGAGGCTTGCGCCGTAATATGTCGTCTTATCCCAACGGTGCATCGCGTTGTACTTCATGACCCAGCGCTCCGGCGGCGCATGTTCGGCATTGTACTCGATGGCGACCACTCGCGGGTGGTACGCCCGCAGCGCGCGCCATACCCAATAGTCGTTGCCGTCGATGTCGATCGAAAGCACGTCGAATTCTCTCGGCACGTGCGCTTCGGCGAAAGTGTCGGCGATGTTCTCGGCCGTCACAAACCGTTGAACGGACTTGATCCTCGTCGATGACGCGTAGCGTTGACCAAGGCGCGCGGCAAGAGTTTCGTCAGCCTCGATGTAGACGCCCGACCAGCCATTGGCGGCCAACAGCGCCGTGTTGCAGATCGAGCCGTCTTGCACGCCGAACTCGACGAAGAACCCCGGACCGATGCGGAGGCGCCGCAAGATCTCGGCGAGGATGCCGTCCTCGCCGTTTTGCGATGACGTACGCGCTTCGAATTCATTGATCGAAGCGAAACGGTTGAAGACTGTCCGCATCAACGTGTTGCGCACGCGCTCGTAGCGTTCTGCGAGGTCCCGCCACAGACCGGGAAGGATCACGCGATCCTACCCCAACGAGCCCCAGCTTCGAGTTTGCGTAGCGCGAGGAGCCGCGCATAGTTCGCGCGCCGCACGCCTCGCCGAAAACGTTCGAGGGGCGTCACCTGCGAGAACATCGCGTCGACGGCTGCGAAGGTCGATGCCCAGTCGCGATTGAGTGATTCGATCGTAAGACGAACCGCGCGCGGATGTTCGCCTTCGAATCGCATGACATCGGGGCGGAATCGTCCCCACGCTTGAGCGGCGTCGACGCCGGCGAGCTCTTCATCCGTCGGCGCGAACCCCGGCTGACCGAGAGAGCTGTACAGCCGGCTTTTCTCCCACTCCATCCGCGGCGTGACGACGTGGCCGTAATGCGCCCACACGAACGGCAAGATCGCGCGCTTGCCGAGCGGCTCGAGCTGCTCGTGGACGCGACCGGCCCAACGACGGTCTGCGCGGCCGCGGAAAAAACAAAGCCGGCGCTCGACGCTGACCCACCAAGAGAACGAACCGACGAAATGGCGGCTGTAGCCATCGACGGCCTCGATGTCCGTCGGCAGCGTCGGGAGCAGCCGCGCCATCGCGCCGAGCTCGTCGCCATGGACCTCGTCGGCGTCGACGAAAAGCATCCACGCATCGCGCAGCTCGGGCGGGGTCGCATCGATGCACGCATTTCGGGCCGAGGCGAAACCATCGAACGACGTACGGACGACGATGAGACGGCCGTCTTTGCCGAGCCGCGACGATTGGAGGAAATCGTCGTTCGCCCCCGGGATGGAACCGCCGTTATCATTGATGACTGCGACCGCGCACGCGTCGGCGATTGACTCGAGCACGGCGGCGAGATACGGCTCGCGCCTGCGCCCGATTATGAGATGCGCGACGATCTCGTTGCGCGGCATGGTGCCCTTTTGAACGCGCTTCGATGACGTACCTAGGAGCCTGATGGGTCTGCACATCGGCGTCGATGCATGGAACCTCGCCGACGATCGGCGAGGCATCGGCCGCTATGTCCGCATGATCCTCGGCCGCTGGGCCGCATTCGACCGCCGCAGGGTCAGAGCGACGCTCATCATCCCAGAGCGCTTCACATGGTTCGAGAAGCGCCGCTATTTGAAGACGCTCGACTTCGCTCACCCGGCGGTTAGGCACCGTGACTCTGTAGCGCGATGCGGGTTTGACGCGCTGTGGTTCCCCTGGAACGGCCTCAGTTGGACGCCGGCCGGCGTGAAGGTCGCGACCGTCCATGACGGATTCTTCTTCGCGTGGCCTCCGCCCGATCCGGCGATCGCCGCGCGCGAACAACTGCCGGTTCGCACGGCGGCGCGCGAGGCGTCGCAGATCATCACCGATTCACATTTCTCGAAGGCCGAGCTCATGCGATACCTCGGTCTGCCGAGCGAGCGCATCGACGTCGTCCATCTCGGTGTCGACTGTACGATGCTCAAGGAGCGTCACGAACCCGCTTCGTTCGAGGGCGCAGATCGCTACGTGCTTTTTGTCGGCGAGCTCGAGAGCCGCAAAGGCATCGACACGTTGCTGGAAGCCGCGGGAATGCTCCCCGAGCCGTTGCGTTCAAGAACAGTCGTCGCGATCGCGGGGCATCTGTCGGAGCGGCCGGACCTTCACGGTCATCCAGTGCCGCCGGCGCCGTCGGGCGTGCGGCTTGAGATACTCGGCCACGTGAGCGACGCGCGACTGCGTTCGCTCTATGCCGGTGCGGCAGCGTTTATCTTCCCGTCGCGTTACGAGGGCTTCGGATTGCCGGTGCTCGAGGCGATGGCGTGCGGGGCACCGGTGATCGCGTCAGATGCGGCGAGTATTCCGGAAGCCGGTGGCGAGGCAGCGCTCTACTTCCCGGTGGGCGACGCGCGCGCGCTCGCAGCAGCCATGGAGCGTTTGTTTACCGATACCGCGCTCGCCACGCGTTTGCGCGAGGCAGGCTTGAAGCGCGCCGAGGCTATGCCTTGGGATACGACCGCCGAGCAGACGCTCGAGATCTTCGAACGCGTCGTCGCGGAGAATAAAAAGGGGCGCAAGCGATAGACGTTTCCTCGCGCGAAACGCGTCCTCGCCGAGAGGTGGTCCCTTGTGGAGAGGCGAAGTGCGCCTCATAGGGTGGTGACCCTGACAAAAACTGAATCGATTTGGCTCGGCCAATTCTGGCTGTCGGGACGAGGGGGATGCGTCTTGACTGTCCATCTTTTTGTGCTATAATCGTAATCTATGTCACTCTGGGACGACTGCGCGTGAACCGGCGTCGGCTCGAGCTGAAAGGCTCGCCATAACATCGCCGGACACGACGACCGGCTTCGTCCCTTTTCGTTTCGACCCAACATGCGTGCGCCGATCGCGCGCGCAGCCACAATGAGGCGGTGGACCAGGCCGTAGTCCGCTGCCTTTCGCGCCGCAAAGCGCTCCTCGCAAACGACCAACTCAACGCCGCATAGAGATGAAGAGCGTGAAAGAAACCAAAGCTCGCACGACCCGGACTACTAAAGAACCAAAAGCCCCGCGCGCTTCGCGCGTGGCGAAGCCGAAAGTACCGGCCAAGAAGAAGCCGGTTGTCTCGCGTCCGGCCGCTCGCCCGCGACAGATCCGTCCAATGGCGCGTCTTGCGCGCCTCACCGATCCGCGCGCGGCGCTCGAGTCGCTTATCGAGACGAAGGGCGTCGTCCAAGCCGTCGAGGGCACCGGCGCCGATCTCAAGCCGCCGGGACTTCGCCGCGAGCGTTTCACATTCGCGAAGATCCCGCACGTCCTTGACGTGCCCGATCTTATCGAGCTCCAGCGCGACTCGTTCAATTGGTTCATCACCGAGGGTCTGCGCGAAGCGTTCTCTTCGATCTCGCCCATCAAGGACTTCACCGGCAATCTCGTCCTCGAGTTCGGCGAGCACAGCCTCGGCGAGCCGAAGTATTCGGTCGAGGAATGCCGCGAGCGCGATATGACCTATTGCGCGCCGCTGCGCGTCCGCGTCCGACTCATCACGTCCGAGTCGGGCGAGATCAAAGGCATCCCCGACCAAGAGATCTTCATGGGCGATTTCCCGCTCATGACGGAAAAAGGCACGTTCCTCATCAACGGTGCGGAGCGCGTCATCGTCAGCCAGCTCGTCCGGTCGCCCGGCGTCTACTTCCTCCAGGACACGGACACGAACACGCGACCCATCTACACCGCGACCGTCATCCCGAACCGCGGTGCGTGGATCGAATTCGAGAGCGACAACGGCAGCAAGAACGATACGACCGAAGGCACGATCGGCGTCCGCATCGACAAGACGCGCAAGATCATGGTGACGACGTTCGTCCGCGCGCTCGACAAGAAGTACGAGACTGACGAAGCGCTCATGGCGCTCTTCGCCGATCCGAAG
>DASQJC010000314.1:0-4422 GCA_035631255.1 Candidatus Eremiobacteraceae bacterium
AGCCCGGCTCGATCGCGCCGGTCGGGTCGTATACCGCAATCGACGTGTTCACCGATTGGACTTCAAAGCTCGATGATGCCGCGACCGCCATATCGGGGGGCTGACAGCCGCCGAAATATTGGCAGATGCTCGCGGAGTTAGCCATGCCGCCGAAATTGGCGCTCGTCGGCGGGGTGTTCGGACTTAGGTCGTAGTTGCCGGGCAGCGCGTGCGGGTTGTATGGTGCCATCGGATCGTGCGTCGCCGCCGCTTTGCGAGCGAACCATGTCGCGCGGTCGACGCCGACGAGGAAGGGCATCTCGCCCTCGCGAGTCATCGGGATGTACTTGGATTGCGGTGCGAACCGCATGTCGACCTGATGCTTGTAGACGAGCCGTCCGATGATCGGCTGCGCGGTGATAGCCGGACTATAGGCGAGCGCCGCGTGCGACACGCTCGCGACGGTCACGACGAAAAATGCCAATGTAGACACGAACCTACAGAAGAAGCTCAAGGGCTTCATCAAATCCGTCCTCCTCAAGATAGAGCGACTAGGCGGCGCCCAGTTAGCCGTATCTTAAGGAAGGGACAGCCGGAGCACTTGCGACCAATGGCCTAGGTCTCGCTCCATCCCATCGAGCGAGGAGTAGGTTGGGAACACTAAAACCGTGGCAAGCCGCCAGCCTCGCACGAAGTCCTCCAGCCGCGCCGGCATGTTGCGCCGCTGCGCGGTCTTCGCCGGCATCGCGTCGCGGACGCTCTCGCGCCTCGCGGAATCGTCTATCGAACGGCACATGGGGCCGAACCAGATCCTCGTGACGCAGAGCGAGTCGTTCCCGTACCTCGGCGTCGTGCTCGACGGATCGGTGATAGCATCGTTTCTCACGGCCGACGGCCGCGATCATCTGCTCTACGAAATCAACCCTCCCGAGACGTTTGCAGAGATCCCGATGATCGACGAACACGGAGCCCTATCGACGCTCGCCTCAGGCCCCGACGGCGCACTCGTCGTGCTGATCCCGAAAACGATCGTAGAATCAGGATGCCGAAGCGATGCGAAATTGTCGTATCAGATCGCGCGCGTCACGGCTGCCCGAGCCCGCACGCTTGCCCGAAGTGTCGGCACGCTAGCCTTCGCTTCGACGGCACGCCGGGTCGCGCGCGTCGTCAGATCCACGCTAACCGATGGGGCGGTCGGCCGAGTCGATGCACCCGAAGCGCTGCGCGCCTTATCGCAGGGCCAGATCGCGTTGCGCGCGGGCACGGTACGCGTCGTGGCCGCGAGGACGCTGCATGCGCTTGCCGAGTCGGGCGCTATCGAACTGGAAAGGGGTCGCATCGTCGCGGTCGACACCGCGATATTGGCGCAATGGGTGTGACCGAGGTATCAGGCACGCGCCGATCACCGGGTCTAGAATTAAAGTCGCCAATGGAAGGAGGAGGTCGACCTGATTCGACCGAGTGGACAATGCAACAAGTACACAGATCAGTACCGTATACCTGGGCTCAGTGGATCAACGTGGGGATCGGCATCGCCGCCATCATCGCCCCGTTTGTGGCGAATGCGGACACGGCGGCGAAGACGAGCGGCGTGATCGTCGGCATCATCATCGGCGTCATCGCGATCATCTCGTTCTTCTTGTCGAGAAGCGAAGGCGGCGGCGTCGGCATCTCATGGATCAACATCCTCGCCGGCATCTGGCTCCTCATCTCGACGTCGTTCGCGCGCGATCCGCAGCTCGTCTGGCAAGACGTCGTCTACGGCATACTCGCGATCGTGACGGCGATCATCGTGATGGGATTGCACAACATCAATCTGCACTACCACCACACGACATCGAGTTGAACCGTGCGTCTGAAAGAGTACTTCGCATCTCGGCGCGGCGAGGACGTCCACCTTCGCCTCACAGGCCGCGTCGAGATCGACGGCAAGGTGATGGAGGTCGGAGACGACGTCGTCGCGGTCCAGACAGTGCCGCAGACCGTGATGCTCGTTCCGTTCGCCGCGATTCAGTTCGTCAAGGAGACTCTGAAGTCGCTACGACCGATGCTCGGCACCATGACCACAAGCGCGACCACGTGATCGTCGGTTCGCGTGAGTGTCAAGGATGAAGGGTCGGCCGCACGGTCGGCCCTTCGCCATATCTTGTGCTCAGCGTCGTGCGGTGGCGGTACCTGACGGCAAGCGGCGTTCAGGCGGTGCTTTGGCGTCAGCGACTCCGACGCCGTAGTGATATGAGAGGTGGCCGCCGAGGAACCCCGCTATGCCGAGCACGATGACGCCGGCGACCGTCAGCACGTATCCCAACACCGACTGCGGCCGGTCGTAGCGGACGAAGAATGCGATGATGAAGAGCACGACGACGATCAGATTGAGTATCAGATGCGTCGTCGCGGTTTTTTTCGCCTCGTCCGACATCGGCGCCGTGAGATAGTCGGTGAAACCGAAGATCGCGGCGAGAAGCGCTCCGATGACGCCGAACCCGATGAGCACGACGCTGAGCGCGGGCCAGACAGGCGCGTGATTGAACGCCGATATGATGTCGCTGATGAGCGCGCCGACGAAGAATCCGATCGGGAACGAGACGAGAATCGGATGGATCGGATGACCGAATAGAGTCGCCTTACCTTGCATGTGGATCGAGCCTCCGTGCCGCTGCCCGCGGCGACGTCTTGCGGAGCGAGTATGCCCACATTCAGCTTGGGTTATAGCGGGTGCAACTATCGGCGCGCCCGCGAGTACTCACTCGTGTATACAATGTGACGCCCTCGTTAGGGTAGTGCGGTCTATCTACTATATTTATAGTTGACAATGGCACTTTCATCTGGTATCGTTTTATGAGGCTGTAGGGAGGCAAAGGACGTGCTTTCGCTGCTGGTACCCGCGGTTCAATCGCCGCCGCCGCTCGACGCGAGCCATGGCGCCGCCGGTTGGCCGGTCACGACGACGATAAGTCTTCCGTGGAATGTCGCCCATGCGCGGTCGGCTCACGATTCGACCGCCGTCGGCGTTCTCACCGACGGCAGGTACCTCTACGTGCGCTTCGATGCGGTTCAGCATGAGCCGATCATCGCCAACCAGCACAGCGATGACGCCGTGACGGGCGGCAGCAATATCAATGGCGGCATCGCGTGGAGCGACGATGCGGTATGGGTGGATCTGTGGCCGACGGGCGCGGGCGGTTTCCAGTACACATTTGAGGCTAGCCCGAATGGCGCGCACAACGAGGCGTCGACCGAGAACACGGCGTTCGCACCTCAGTGGGAATCGCACGGCTGGACGACTTCAGACGGGTATACGGTGACGATGGCGATTCCGCTCGCCGTCGTGCACGGCGCGCACGAGGGAAGCTGGCGCATGCAGTTCGTGCGCTACGTGCGGTCGACCGGCGAGCTCGACGTCTGGTCGTACGATGCGACTCAGACGAGCCCCGACGACGTGTCGCGCGCGGGGAACGTCACCGTGCCACTCGTCCTACGCCCGCCGCTGCCGAAGCCGCGGATCGGCTTGTATGGACTCGAGCGCGTCGCGAGCAGTGCGGCCGGCAGCTCCGGCTCGCATTTCGGCGCAGACTTCTCGGTGCCGGTGACACAGACGGCTTCAGTTTTCGGCACGGTGCATCCTGATTTCTCGAACGTCGAGCTCGATCAGCAATCGATATCGCCAACCGTCTACGCGCGCGTCTTCAATGAAGTGCGGCCGTTCTTCACGCAGTCGGCCGGCTATTTCAATAACTTCAACTGCAGCATCTGCAACGGATTCCGGACGACGCTCTACACGCCGATCATCCCGACGCCGCTCGCAGGCTACGCATTCGAAGGACGTCAGGGGCTGTTCGGCCTCGCCGGATTCGATTCGATCGGCGCGGGCCGCACCGACGCTGCGAGCGCGCTCAACTACACGTCGACGGATGCGCATTGGCAGGCGGCATTCCAACATGTCTCGACGGACGTCGATGCCGTCGGCACGATTCCGGGCTTCGTCGACGATACGGACGAGACCGGGGTCAGCTGGTATAACGGTCAGCACACGAGCGCGTATCTCAACGACTCGAAAGAGACGGGGACGTTTATCACCGATCCAAGCCAGGCCGGATGGATCGACGGCGGCGGCGGATGGGGCAGTCAGTCGTTCGCACTGTATGGCGCTTTCCGCAAAGTCGGCAGCGAGTTCAATCCGTTCGACGGGTTCGACTCGCACGCCGGCGTCGCCGGCTACGGGCTCTACACGGCGCGCGTCTGGACGTTTGCGCCACAGGATTTCCTCTCGTCGGCCGGCGTCAGCGGCGTCATCGACCGCTACCAGGGCCCGATCGACGGTCAAGCGCAAAGCGACAACGCGACGACGCTCGATCTCCTCACGAAGAACACCTGGGATCTGCAGATCTTCACCGGCTCCGACTATTGGCGCTTCTTCAACGGCAGCGGCGTCAACCAGACGTC
>DASQJC010000315.1:0-4101 GCA_035631255.1 Candidatus Eremiobacteraceae bacterium
CTGAGAAAAAGAGCTCGTCAGCATTTCCGTTCGCGCCGCCGCCCGAGCCGAACTCGATGCTCCACAACCCCGGGATCGCGAACGTGTTTCCCTGGGCATCTTTCATCTGCCCCAAGAACGCGCCGGTCTTCGCATTGAACGCGCTAATATGCCCGTCACTTTCGTTGGCGATCAGCAGCGCGTTGCTGAAGACGCCGAAGTGCGCGCCGGCAGCAGCGATGCCCCATGGCGCTTCGAGCGGGCCGCTCGAGCCGTTCGACGCGAATCGCTTTATGAATCTGCCGTTGAAATCGAAGATATCGACGACTCCACCCGGATTGTTGCTCTGGCTCGTGAACGTGACGAAGATGAAGCCTTGGACGAGATGGACGGCATACACGCTAAAGCCGTTCGGAACCGTCGGATCAGTGAAGGAGAACATCTTGCGGAACGTGCCGTCGAAGACATCGATCCTGTTGTTCACCGCGTCGGCCGCGTAGAGCCGAGGACCGTGCATCGTCTTCGCAACCGCAAGTCCGGTGAAGAGAGCGTGCGAGCTGAACTCGTCGACGGCAACGACGGCGTGGTTCAGATCGACGCTCGGATTCCAACCGCTGATCGTGCCGTCAAGCGTGTCGAAGAGAAAGAACCCGGGTCCGGATGCGCCGTTTTCAGAGACGACAAAAGCACTTGTCGCGTTCGCCACGATGCCGGTCGGCGTGCCGACGGTTCCAGCCGGCTGTTCGGATGCAGCCGGAATCGTGACGACAAGGCTCTGCGGCGCACCGTGTCCATCGTACAACGTCGAAAGGCCGGTCGCATTATCGGATATCCAAAACGGACTGCCGGGGAACGCCGCCATGCCCCAGCCGTTGACGAGGTTTGGATCGGTGTGGTGTGCCATGCCGGGCATGTTCGACGTCAGGTTGATCTCCTGGTAAGCGCTCGACGCAGATGCCGCCCCGCTAGAAAATCCGATGGCTCCGATCAGCGTTAGCATCGCCAAGAATGCCGGCACCGACCGGACAAATGAAAAACGCATCGCGCGACCCTCCTCCTTGACGTCGCCGATCTTGCTCGGCGTGCAACAGTGGCGGCCAGCGTATCAACGATGGCTGAAACAACAGTGAATGAAATTTCAAGTCGGGGTCTTAGCGAAGCGGGCCGATCGTCGTCACATACCAGATCTGGTAGCGATAGACCGGGCGCGCGCTCTCTCCCGTTGCGAGTTCGGCGTTCACGAGCAGCCCACTAACGTTCGATGTCGTCACCGACTTCCGCGCCTCCCACTCGACGTCGAAATCGTTGCCGGTCGTCGCGGTCCCAAGTCCGTCATCTGTGTATTCGTGACGCACGCCTAACATGACGCGATCGTGAAATGCCGGCTCGAACGCATCTATCGAAAACGCTGTGCTAGACGCAGTGCCGGCGATGATATTCGGGTGTGAATCAAAGCCTCGCTGATATGTCGTAAAAAGGCCGGGCTTATCGTTGACGGGATCGAGCTCGGCATAGATCGCCGTTGAATGGTATTGGTCGACGATGTTCACGCTGATCGGAGCGACGCCGCTCGATCCATAAAAGCCGTATTCGAGTGGCTTGTCCTGCACCGCCCATGCCGTGCGCCATTGGAACGTCTTTTCCTGATCCGACGAAAAATCGCCCGCGCCGCTCAAGTCGTTGCTCGATCCTAAATAACCGGCGTCGGCTTCGAGCCACTCATGCGAGTACTGCAGCTTCGTACCCCAGCGGTTGGCGCCGAGTTCCCAGTTGTGCTGGCCGACAGTGATCGACGGTGAAGCAAAACCGGCGAGCTCAAACCACTGCGAATATGGCGACGGTGCCGGCGGTTCGATCTTGCCGACGAACAAGTGGCCGTCGCCGTGGAACAGGCGGTCGTACGAAAGCCAGAGCGTGTCGATCCCGCCCGGCTTGTCGTTTTGCGTGATCCACTGCTGGTAGTGGAACGTCACTGCGTTGCCGAGATAGCCGATCGCATGAACGGCGAGATTGCCGGTCTGCAGCTGGTGCGGCTTGTTCGGATCGCTCGTGTCGAAAAACGCGGACTCGCCGATCCAAACCGGCATCGCACTGTGGATCGTCGCCGGATCGAGAGCGCCGTAGCCCGTGCGTTGCACGAAGCGGCCGAACGCGTTGAGCGCCGGCACCGATGTGTGGCAGTTCGAGCAATCCACTTTGAGCGCTTGCGCGAACGGCGGCATCGCCTCGCCGGTGCGGGTCTGGGCCAGAAACAAGCCGACCGATCCGACGACGGCGAGGACGATCGCGATTGCGGCCGGCGCGCGTCTATTCAAGGTGCGACGACGACGGTGAGCGCCATGTTCGGGTGACCTGCGCCGCAATAGTTAGCGCAGTGAAGCGTGAATGTGCCGGCCTTGTGCGGAGTGACGTCGACGGTGACGGTCTTGCCAGGAGTGATGAGCGTCAGCGGGATCCCGAGGTCGTCCGATTGCAAGCCGTGCGTCGCGTTGTTCGACGTCAGACTCAGCTCGGCGGGTTGATTCAGCTTCAAATGGATCGTCGACGGCGTAAAACTCCAGGTCGTCGCGACGACGTTGACCGCGGCCGGACGTGAAGCTCCAGTGAACACGGCGATGGCTATGATGATGGCCGCGAGGGGCGCCGCTTTCATGAAGTTTCTCATTGTCATCGCCTTTCTAAGAAAGTAAAAACGCACAACAGGATACGGCGATGCACTGAAGTCGTTGTGAAATGAAAATTTCGTCACTCGTTTCGTGCGAGTCACTCGCAGGGCATAAGCGAGCTCGACCCGTTGCCAAAGCAAGCGTCGCCGTCAACGACGCGACAACAAGGCTAAGAGTTATGAATTGTTATTGGTGCGCGCCGCGAGCGATGGGCAAAGCGACGGTCATCGTCGTTCCCGATCCGTCTTTCGAATCGACACTCACGGCATCGGCAAGCGTACCGACGAGATACAACCCGCGGCCGTCTTCCCTCAGATCGTCGTCCGGCAGTTTGACGTCGAAATTCGGAAGGCCGGGGCCTCTGTCGGCGATCGTCAGCACCGGATGATTGCCGCGGCAATCGATCTCGAGACGAACGATTCCCGGTGCGTGCTTCACTGTGTTCGCGAGCAGCTCGCCGATGATGAGCTCCGAACGCGACAGATCATCATCGTTCGCACCATAGTCGCGCAAGAACGCCATGAGCTCGTGTCGAGCCGCGTGCGCGAAGTAGGCATCGCTCGAGTGGAACATCCAGGTCTTGCGCGTACTACGCCCGTTGACGTCGATAGCTGCTGCGGCCGGCGAAAGTTGGAGCACCATGATCACCGCGTCGTCCGCCGTCCTGTTCGAACCCATGACCGCACGCTGCACGGCGAGCGCCGGTTGCGGCGTCGAAGCGGCTGCGACGATCGTCGACACGGCATCGACGAGCGTCGCTTCAGCCGCCAGCACATCTCGATTGAATTCTGTGATGCCGTCCGAATAGAACAACACGACGCTGTCGGGCGTCAGCGTCACGGAGTGCGTTTGCAGCCGCAGATCCGCGTCGACGCCGAGCGGGATGCCGCTGCACGGTAGGATGTGGGCGGGTATCGTCGCCGAGCCGATGATGGGCGGCGGATGTCCTGCGCTTGCGAAGCGCATCGTCGTGAGCGACGAGTCGATCATCGCGACGAGCGCCGTGACGATGGTAGTCTCCTGGACGCGGAGCAGCTCGTTCACCTTCGAAAGGACTACCGAAGGGTCGTCCGCATCGAGAGCCGAGGCGAGAATGCTCTGACGCATGCGCGCGGCAGTCATCGCGGCACCGACGCCGTGACCGGCGACGTCTCCGATCGAGACGACGATCCGGCCGCCCGGGAACTCGACGGCATCGTACCAGTCGCCGCCGACGAACGCCGATTGTTCGGCCGTCAGATAGAGAGCATCAAAGCGCAGATCCGGGCGCTTCGGAAGCGAACCCGGCAAGAAGAAGGCCTGCAGCGTGTCGGCGATTCGCGTCGTCTGCTGCAGCTGACGTTTTTGCGCGTCGACATCGGTGTTCGTGCCGTACCAGCGGGTGACCGTGCCGCGCTCGTCGCGCATCGGCTCCGCGCGCACGAGAAACCAGCGGTACTGGCCGTCGTGGCTCTTG
>DASQJC010000316.1:0-5639 GCA_035631255.1 Candidatus Eremiobacteraceae bacterium
GATCGCGACCGGTCTGAACATCTCGATCGATGAAGCCGAGTCGATGAAGCGCGAGAAAGCGGCGATCCTCTCGCAGCGCGACTCGTCGCCGGTGCCGCCCACGGTCACGCGGATCTTCAACGTCATCACGCCGCCGCTCACCGAGCTCGTCACCGAGATCCACAAATCGCTCGATTACTTCCGGACGCGATTCCGCGGTGAAGTCATCGAGTCGGTCATCCTCGGCGGCGGCACGGCGCGCCTGGCGAATCTCGACGCGTTCTTGGGCCACGAGCTCGGGCTGCCGGTCTCGATCGCCAACCCGCTCGCCCAAGGCGCGTACAATCCCGCCGACTTCCCGGCGGAATATCTCAGCGACATCGGGCCATCGCTCATCGTCGCCGCCGGGCTGGCGCTGCGCGATCTGACCCCCGAGGGCGGGCGCATGCCCGTCTCGGCGTAAGGACAGCGGGGGACGCAAGACAAGCGATGTCGGTCATCAACATCAACCTACTCCCGTCTGCGCAGAAGCAGCGGCTCGTCGTCTTCGATCGCGGACTCGCGATCGGACTCGCGATCATCGTCATCGAGGTCCTGGCGTTCGTCGGCTATGTGGCCGTCATGAACCACAAGATCTCCGCGCTCAACGACCAGATCACGACGCAAGAGCAGCAGCTCGTCGTGGTCCAGGCGCAGGTGAAAGAAGTCGACGATCTTCGCGATCAGGTGCAAGATCTCGAAGCGAAGGCGAACCTGCTCGAGCGCATCAAGCAGAGCCCGATCCAGCTCTCGGAGATCCTCAAAGATCTTGCAGACAACACGCCGACCGGCGTGTGGATGACGAACGTGTCGGTCAACCACTCGACGTCAGGCGGCAACGTCGCGCTCGAGGGCAAGACGTCGACATACCGCGACGTCGCGAACCTCATGCTCAACCTCGACTCGTCGGCGATGTTCGGCAACGCGACGCTCTCGACGACGCACATGCAGGCCGCGGATCCTAGCCACCCGAGCGGAGGCGGCGACGTCTCGTTCTCGATGAGCGGCGACCTCAGCCAGGCGGTGATCGGACAATGACATTTCTCTCGAACCCGCTCAACCGGGCTCTACTCATGGTGGCGGTGATCGTCGCGATCGGTTTGATCGCGTTCTTCTGGATCGTGCAGCCGACGCAAAATCAATATGCGCAGTCGCAGGCGCGACTGGCGCAGGATCAGCAGACGTACAGCGATCTCAAGCGCGTCGCCGATCAGAAACCGCAATACCTCGCGCTGACCAAACTGATCCAGCAGCGCCTTGCCGGCGTCGAGTTGACCGCCGACCCGCGCGTCTATATCCCGTCGTACCTCAAACAGATCGAGAAGCTCGCAACGGACGACGGCCTCCAGGTCACCTCGGTGACGCCGCAAGCGCCGCCGACGCCGGCACCGGGATCGTCGCCGACGCCGGGTCCGATCGCGACCGTGAATCCGAATATCAGCGCAGTCGCGCCGATCAATAGCGCGCGAGCCGCTGCCGGTGCGGCGAACTCGCAAACCAACACGACGAACGGCGTAGCGGCCGCGACCGGTGCGACGCCGATCCCCGGGCCGAACGCTCCCGCCGGCACGCAGCCGGCGAATAGTGCGAGCGGCAAACTCGGCACGTCGGCGCCGAGCAGCGCGAGAGCGAATGCGATCGCGTACCTGAACCAGTCGTTCACGCAGGTGCCGATCAACATGGAATTCGCCGGCACGTATTCGGAGCTCGAAAAGTTCCTGACCGACCTCAACAAGTTCCCGAAACTCATCGGCGTCGGCAACGTCACGCTCGCGCCCTCGCTCCATGTGGGCGTAGGTGAAACGCCGACCTTGACGATCACGCTCCCGATCGTCGCATATCGTCTCAGCCCGACGCAGGGCACGGTGCCGCCGCCGGCTCCTCTGGGAACCGGCGGTTCAGGCGCTACGGGCAACGGAGGCTAGGCGATGAATCGAATAGTGTTCGCCATATTCGCATCCGGCGCGCTTCTCGCAATCGCGGCATGCTCGTCGCAATCGCCGCCGCCGCCGCCCGCGGTCACGGTGTCGCAGTCGCTGATCACGGCGACTCCGCCGCCGCCGGTGTCGACGCCGGTGCCGGTGCAGCGCGCGCATCAAGTGCCGGGAGCCGGCAGACCGGATCCGTTCGTCGCACTTTACGGGCCGTCGGCGGCTCCGCCGCCGAGCAAGCCGGTCGCGGTATCGACCTTCCCGTCGATCCCGACGCTTCCGGGCTTCGGGCCGGGCGGCCAGGCACACACGATTTGGGATGGAGTCGCGCTGACAGGTGTCGTGCGCGGCCAAGGCTACACTGCGATCGTCGCGGTCAACGATCAATCGTACATCGTCCGGCAAGGCGACTCGGTAGGCACGATGTTCCGCGTCGCCGCGATCGGACCTGACTTCGTCACGCTCGTCTACACGGGGTCGCCCGCCGCCGAGCGTACATTCACACTAGGGGGATAGGCAATGTTACGGCATCTTCGGTCGGTGTCGGCGTGGCTGCTCAGCGGCGCTATCGCCATGAGCAGCGTGGTCGCACCGCAGCCGGGCAGCGCTGCAGGCAACGTGGTGACCGACGTATCGTACGGCAAGACCGACGGCGCGTTCACCGTGTCGGTCGCGGCGACCGGTTCCGTGAGCACGCACGTGCAGCGGCTGTCGGTCGACCAGAAGCAGAACCTGCAGGATCTCGTCATCGACGTCTCACCGGCGTCGTACGACGGACAGACGAAGGTCATCGGCTTCTCGTCTGGCTCGATCCGGCAAGTTCGGCTCGGCCAACTGTCCGCGTCGCCGGCGATCATGCGGATCGTCGTCGAAGCGCACGGCACGCCGCAGTACGATCTCAAGGCCGGCACCGGCAACAAGACCGTGACGCTGAGGCTGCCGACGTCGCAAGTCGCGTACACGCTGCCGTCGGCTCAGGCCGTCGCTGCCGCGCGACAAGCGCAAACGCAGCAGACGTCCGCGATCGGTTCGACGGGCAAGACCGGCAACGCCGCACCTGCGCCGAAGCCGGCCGTGGTGGCGTCGAAGCCGGTGCAAGCGCCGGCACCGCAGCCGAAACCCGCTGTCCATGCCGCGACGGCACCGAAGCCCGCGGTCGTGGCGGTGAAGCCCGCTGTCCACGCGGCTCCGGCTCCGAAGCCGGTCGTCGCGCCGAAGCCGCGGACCGTCGCGATGGCGCCCGCTCCGTCAGCGACGCAAAACCCGTGGCTGCCGGGCGGCAAGTTCTACTGCAAAGTGCCGGTCAAAGGATCGCACTACGCTCCGTATCATCATCCGCCGAGTTCCTCGGTCATGCCCTCCTCTGAGAGCATGGGCCCGGGCGGATCGTCGAGCTACGGCTCGGCGTCAGCCGGCACCGTGAACCTCGACGTCAAGAACGCTGACATCATCGACGTCCTCAAAGTGCTTGCGGAGCAGAGCGGTCAGAACATCGTCGCGACGCAAAACGTCAAGGGGACGACGACGGTCGATCTCCACAATGTGCCGCTCAAAGAGGCGCTCGACCTCATCGTGCGCACGAATGGCCTCGACTACCGTCAAGTCGGAAACGTCTACGTCGTCGGCACGCCGACCGACCTCGCCGCGCAGTTCGGACAAGCCGGACAGGTCGCGACGCAGTCCGTCGCGTTCCCGATCAAGTACGCGAACCCGGCCGATCTGCAGAAGCAGCTCTCCACGGTCATCCCCGCCAACAACTTCACCGTCGACGCGCGCACGGACACGCTGCTCGTGACGGGAACGCCGGACATCATCCAGTCGGCGCGCAACTTCCTCGCGCTGTCGGATATCCCGGCACCGCAGGTGATGTTCGAGGTCAAGGTCATCGACATCACGCGCACCAACGACACCGCGAACAACGGCGTCAACTACTCCGGTTCGTCGGCGCTGGCGTTCCTCGAGAACCCGCTCGGCGCACCGCCTGGGACGACGTTCACGCTGCCGGCGACGCAGTATCTCGGACAGCCGATCCCGCTGCAGCCGTTCACGCGTAACGAGCTCTTCATCCAAGCGCAGCTGAACTACCTCATCACGCACAACGAAGCGCAGCTGCTCGCGGATCCGAAGGTCTCGGCGCTCGACAACTTGCCCGCGTCGATCCTCATCGGTCAGACATATCCGATCGTCTACTACGATCCGCGCGCCGGCCAGTTCCAAGCGCAGTTCGTCGACATCGGCGTCAAGATGAACATCACACCGGTCATCAACACGGACGGCTACATCACGACGACCCTGCACACGGAGCGCAGCGTCATCACCGGCTTCGTGCAGCAGTTCCCGATCTTGAACAAGCGTTCGGCGGACTCGACCCTGCGCGTGAAGGACGGCGAGACGATCGTCCTCGGCGGCATGATCGATGACGAGATGACGAAGTCGATCTCGAAGATCCCGCTGCTCGGCGACATCCCGGTCTTCGGCGTGCTGTTCAAGAACATCAACGAGACCAAGCTCCACAACGAGGTCGTATTCCTCATCACGCCGCATATCATCAACGAGCGGCAGTGACCGCGAACTGACCTCAAGGACGACGAGACCGCCGGCCTCATCGCCGGCGGTTTTCTTATCCGCAAAACGTCGACCGCTCCTCATAAGGAGACTTTCATGATCCGATACATGACCGCGGGCGAATCGCACGGTCCGGCGCTCGTCGGGATCATCGACGGCATACCGGCAGGCCTGCGTCTTGATATCGCGGCGATCGACGCCGCGCTCGCCGCGCGGCAAGGCGGTCACGGCCGCAGTCGCCGGCAGCAGATCGAGCACGACACGATCGAATTCCTCGCCGGGCTGCGAGGCGGCGTGACCCTTGGGTCGCCGCTTGCAGTCATCATCCGCAATCGGGACTTCGAGAACGTCCGCGCGCTCATGGATCCGCTGACGGGCAGCGGTCAGCCGATCACGCGGCCGCGTCCGGGTCATGCCGACTACGCGGGCGGCTTGAAGTTCCGGCACACCGATCTGCGCAACGTCCTCGAGCGCGCGAGCGCGCGCGAGACGGCGATGCGCGTCGCTCTCGGCGAGATCGCGCGGCAGTATCTCGCTGTGTTCGGCATCACAGTGCGCGGCTTCGTTTTTCAAATCGGGGACGTGCGCGCGGGGGACGTCGTCGAGCTGCCCGATAGTGATAGTGTGGGCGATTCTCCCGTGCGGTGTCCGGACGCTGCGGCGTCCGCGCTCATGGTCGAAAGGATCGACCGCGCGAAGAAAGATGGCGATACGCTCGGCGGAGCCTTCGAGCTGCGCGCGACGGGTATGCCGGTCGGGATCGGCAGCAACCGTCAGCCAGGCGACAGGCTTGGCGCACGCATCGCGGCGGCCATGATGAGCATCCAGACCGTCAAGGCGGTCGAGATCGGGGAGGGCATCACGACGAGCGGTTACGTCGGCAGCAAGTCGCACGACACGTTCGAGCCGGCCGACGGGAAGGTCCGACGCGGCAGCAATCGTGCCGGCGGCATCGAGGGCGGCATGTCGAACGGCGAAGATCTCGTCATCCGCGTCCGCGTCAAGCCGATCGCGACGCTGATGAAGCCGCTCGCATCGGTCGACCTGACGACGGGAGGCGCGGCGCCGGCGACGATCGTGCGGAGCGACGTCTGCGCGGTCCCGGCAGCCTCGGTCATCGGCGAG
>DASQJC010000317.1:0-5242 GCA_035631255.1 Candidatus Eremiobacteraceae bacterium
CCTCATCGAGAACGGGCGTTCAACGGGCGCCGAAGCGTTGCTCGCCGATGGCCGTCCGATTCGCGTTCGCGCCTCGACGGTCGTCGTCAGCGCGGGGAGTCTGCGGTCGCCCGGCATCCTTCGTCGGAGCGGTGTGGCGTCGCCGCATCTCGGTAAGCATCTACGGCTTCATCCGACAACTGCCGTCTTCGCCGAGTTCGACGAGCCGGTCGAGATGTGGCACGGTCCGATGCAGACGATCGTCTGCGATAAGTTCGAAGACATCGACGACAGCTACGGCGCGAAATTCGAAGCGGTTCCCGCGCACCTGGGCCTTGCTGCTTCCGCGATCGCGTGGCGTTCGCAGCAACGGCACGCGGAGGTCATGTCACGTCTTCGCAACGCCGCCGCGCTCATCGTATTGACGCGCGATCGCGGCGAAGGTTCGCTGAGCGACGACGGCCACGACGACGTGCACTATCGCGTCGACCAGTACGACAGCGCGCACATGCTCGCGGCGCTCGCCGGACTCGTACGACTCGCATTCGCGGCGGGCGCGAGGTCGATCGCGACGCTTCACACTGATCCGATCGAGATCGAGCGCCGCCGCGCATCGGACAGAAACCTCACGGCTTTCGCCGAGAGGCTGCTAACCAAGGGCGTCGAGCCTAATCGCCTAGCCGTTTATTCAGCGCATCAAATGGGGACGTGCAGGATGCATCGCGACCCGTCACACGGCGTGGTCGATGAAGCAGGGCGCGTGCACGGTGTCAAGGGTTTGATGGTCGCGGACGCATCGGTCTTCCCGCACTCGAGCGGCGTCAACCCAATGCTGACGATCATGGCGCTCGCGCACCGATCGTGTTCGGAATATTTGAGGCGATAACCGGAAGTCTTAGAAGCCCGCCTGACCCAGGCCGACGTCTTGCAACGCGACGATCGAATAGAGATTGGTCGTCGGCGAGAACGGCGGAGGATTCGCCCCGAGCCGCGGGTCGTAGGTCTGGGTGCGGAGGTAGCCAGCGACGGTATCGCCGCTGCTGTCGACGATCCCCATCTGACCGCGCAAGTTCTCGATATCGCTGCCATACACGGCTAGCGGTCCCGTGCCCCCGCCCTTGCACGAGGAGCTTTCGACGCAATAGTAGTTGCCAAACCAACCGCCGCATTTCTTGGCGTCCGTGCACTCGCCAGAATAGCCGGTCAGAATCATCGCATCGATTTTTGGCGTCAGCGCGTCCGACTTCAGCTCGATCGTGTCAGCCCAAAGCGCGAGCTCGTCTTGCGACAGGCCCGCCTGAGGATCCGACGCGTCAGTGACGCTCCCGTCGAGTTGCAGTTTCTCGCCATTGATCGGCGGGTCCGGCACCGCGACCGTGTATTGGCCGTGCACGGTTGTGCCGTCGGTGACTTCCAGATTGCCGTCGACGAAAAACGCACCGTTGCCCTGGCTACTGTCTGACGGTTCGCCAGATGCGACGCCCGCATAGGTTTTCGTCGAGCCGCCGACGGTAACGCTCGTCGTATCGGCGCCGAAGTTGACGGTCACAGTGGTTTGGCTGAAGGACGGGCTTGTGATGGTCCACGTCTGTGTGCCCGACGCGAGCCCGCCATTCGGATCGGCGACGCTGGTCCCGCTGATTTTCACGTCTTGGCCCGCGACGAATATCCCGCTGCATAGCGTGCCCGACGGGCAACTTGGATCACCACCGTTGACGTACACCCCGGGATTCTGCCCAGCGTTGCCCAGGTCGGTCGTGTTGTCGTGGGTGTCATCGCCGTAGTACGCCTCGCTGAAGATGACGAGGTTCTCGGCGAAACCTGGGAGATTGACGGGGTTTTGCGCAAACGTCGGTCCGCTCGTGCCGTAGACAGAGTAGTATTCCTGTTGCGTGTTCGGCTGGCTGAAATTGTTGTCGGCGATATCGTACCAATGGATGTCTTGTTTCGGGTGGTCTGTCGTGAAGCCCATCGGGAAGATCGGCGTCTGCAAGGCGCTGTTGTACATGATGTGCATGCTGCCGCCGGAGTACACGGGGCCATCGAAACTTTGGTTTGAGGAATACCAGATCGATACGCCGGTGTTGCTGTTCTCCGATTCGCTGAAATGCGCGTAGGCGCCGAACGGCACTTGTTTGACGAGCGCTTCGACTTGACGGTGAACCTCTTGGTCGTTGTCCGGGAATGCGCTGCCGGTCGAACGGATGAGGTAGTAGTTGAGGCCTGTGGCGTTCCACGATTTCTCGATCGTCGCCGAACATGAGGTGAGTACGGTGCCTCCCCCCGGCTCCCCGAAGTGGCACGCAACGGTGCCCGGCGGTTGGCCGCCTTGAACTCCGTTGCTGTAGAATTCCTCGATTTGCAAGATCATGAGGTCGACGCCGGAGTACGCCGCGGAGATCGCGGCGGCCGAATCAGCGCTCTCGATCGAACTCTGCGACTCGATGGCAAGCGCGTCGACGAGCGATCCCATGAGGATCAGAAAAACGGCGACGAGTATGAGGACGAGTATGAGCGCAACGCCTCGCTGCGCGCCGGCGACGCGCCTTCTTGCGGTGATCATTCAGACACTCCAAACGTGAGCGGAGTGATCACCGACGAAAGGTGGTAGAGCGCTCCTGCATGCGAGTCGGCTGCGTTATCGTCGTAGTCGAATGTCGAGATGTCAATGCGGTAGCCCTGACCGAATGGTGTGCATTTCTGGGTCGTCGGATTGCACGGCTCGGCCTGTTGTACTGTGAAGTCTTCGACGTTGCGCGCGAGGATCCGCGACCCGTACGTTTCGTTCTGAGTGCATACCGAGCGGGTCGGGTCGACAGGTTCGATTTGTTCGATGAGGTTATGCGGATCGGAACTCGTGCCGGGCACGGCGGCAGCCGGAATCGAGATCGTCACATAGTCGTAGCAGGGTTGGGGATACCCGTTCGGAGTGGGCATACTCTGCGGAGCCAATGACTGGACCATCGAGAATCGCAGCATTGGACCCGGCGTCGACCCCGGTTGAATGATGGCGGGCTGCGGAGAATTTGCGCTGCCAGCGTTATCGATGACAGTCGCTTGGCGCGCTAGGTCATTCACCTTCGCTAACGCAACCCGCGCCTGCTGTTCGGCTGACAAATGCGAATCTGCATCGAGGTAGGTGAAAACGACTGCTCGGAACTCGAGCGCGGCGAACGACATGACGATGCCCATGATCAACATGGCGACGACCATCTCGAAGAGCGTAAAAGCTCGTTGTTGTTTGCGCAGCTTCATACGCCCATACCGCCCGGATTCGGTGTGTGGTTGCCGCCGCCACCGCCACCGCCGCCATGACCGCAGCACGGTGATGGTGACCCGCTTGGCGCGGGTGGCAACGGCGATGTATATCTTATCGCGTGGTACTCGTATACCGGCGCATCCGGATCGCGGCGAACCCAAACCGTTAAGTCAGCAGCGTACGGATCACCATTGTGTTCGCTCGCATTCCACATGTACTGGACGGTGTCGCCGACGGGCGCAGGACTAGCGTTGACGCCGGGCTCTCCTTGCTGTGGCGCACCTGCGTCGGTAAACGGCAACATGCAGTCGGGTTGTGGGGTCGGGAAATCATGCCACGTCGGCTCCGAGCTCGGCGACGGACTCGGCCCAGAATCGGTGTAAGGACCGAGCTCACTATAACACTTGCCGTCCGGGCCGGCACCCCAATCGTTGCCGCCGTTAGCTCCGGCGGTCCAAAATCCGGGGTCGGATTTCATCACGCCGATCAAAAAATTCGCGGCAGAAATTTCAATGCTGCGATCGGCGGCGGAATCGGTCTTCGTGATGTTCGTCAGATCGCCCGTGATCATGACGACGATGACAGATAGAATCGCGATCGCGAAGAGCACTTCAACAAGTGTCTGCGCGCGGCGCTTACGCTTTCGCGGTTGGAAGATCTTCGGGGTCCGCTCGTCCGTGGGCACTCGATATCTCCGGGAAATATCAAACTAGCCAGTGGCTATGTCGGCCGCCTCATGCCGCTCGATCCCGAGCGCTCCATCGCAGGCTTTCGACGTTCGAGTCGCCGGATGCCCCGACCCTCGCAAACCGACGTTTGCGCGCCTGGTCACCGACCGCTACAGCCGTGTGACCCCGGACACCCCCTCCTTGTTACATCGGTCACAGTTGCAAAAATGGGTGTCCCGCAGAGTCGACCAGCTCGGCGCAAGTCGTCCAGAGCTCGCGACCCTTCAAAGGGCCGTCCTTTATCATCACGCGGACTTCGGTATCGGCGCGCCCGCCGTACGAAAACGGCTGCACGGTCTCCACAGTGGCGCCGGTGCCATTGGGGACGGGCATGACATGATCGGCGACCGTTGCGAGTTGGCTTTGCACTTGTGAGTCGCTGTACGACCGATTTGCCGCCGCGGCGTCGATCGTCACTTGGAGATAACGTTCGAGCCACTTGCGGTCGGCGTATGCCCACGCGGTCGACGCGCCGCCGAGCGTTCCATCGAGCCTGACGTTGTCGCCTTGCCTCGGCATCGATCGGTATGGGGCGGGCGAATCGGCGAGCACCCGATCGCTCGTCAGCGTCATCGCCGCCGATGCGAGCGTCATCGCGATCGCAATTACCAGTTTCGCCTTTGAATCTCGAAGCGTCATACCACTACCTCCGACTTTCGCTTCGGATGCCACTCGTCGCCAAGCGCGACTGAGCCGGATCGCACGACCGAGCAGTACATCCCAAAGCGGCCGCCGTGTTTTTCGACGACCAATCTCAAGAACGACGGATCCGTAACGAGCGTTTCAGGGTCGATCGTCGTCAGCACGCATCGGTCGCACGGATATTGCACGCGCAAGAGCGCATCGCCGACTGCGATGTCGTGACCATCCCACGCCTCTTCCGCAAATGGTTTCAGGTCAGCGCTATCGACGACGAAATTCGGGCGGAATCGCAACGGATTGACAAACGTGCCGTACTCAGCTGCGAGCGCCCGAAGCGATGCGGCATTGATGACGAGTATATCGGCATCGTCGTGAATCGCGTTTTCGAATGACTGGAGAGTGACGGGCTTGGCGATCTCCGCGCTCAGTGCCTCGATCCACGCCGGATCGTGGACGTCGTGCTCTTCGCCGGTTGGCGTGCGAACGTATGCGACGTTGTCGCGCACCTTCGCGCAATATCCGAGGAGTCGCTTCTCGTTCCGCGAAGTGAGCGGTTTTCCGGCGCGATTCGGGTCGGAATCCATGACCGCATAACGTCGATCAAAGGGCATGCCGCCGTTGCCGAGCTCGACAG
>DASQJC010000318.1:0-6402 GCA_035631255.1 Candidatus Eremiobacteraceae bacterium
CACGTCATGCCCTTCGCTTCGAGCGAATCGACGAGCGTCGGCACATTGTGCATCGCGACGCACGGCGGTCCGGGCGGCGGCTCGGCGAAGCAGCTCGGATTGTCGTTATGGACGCCGCCGAACTGGCCGCTGATGAGCGCGAGGTAATTCGGGAGGCTCGGGTGCGTCGTGCCGAAGTACAGCGTGGAAAGGCCGTTCGCTTCCGCGAGCGCGGTGATGAACGGCGTATCCTGCTCCTGGACCTTGACGCTGTCGTGGCGGCCGATGACGTTATCGAAACTTTGGTTTTCCATCATGATCACGAAGATGCGATCGATGGGATGCGCCGACGCCGGCGCGACGACCGCTACGCACGCGAACACCGCGGCCAGCGTCGTCATGACAACACGGAACAAGCTCCTCAAGGCAATGCTCCTTTCGAAAGCATGGGAACTCAGCCGCTCTCGATGATGCGCTCGCTTGCTTAAGGACGCGTTGGCTCGGCTTTAAGGGGCTAAGGCTCCCTTTATGTGGTTGTTCTGAGATTGTGCCCGACGGCGTGATCCAGCTGCGCCTTGCACCCGTATAGCTCACGAGACCACTTCACTCGAACTTCCGAAGGAGAACGGCATGTTTTCTGTTCGCACGCTCGCCGCGATGGCCGCGGCGGCTGCCTGCTCGATCGGCACTGTGGCCTATGCCGACAGCATGATGTCCAGCGGCTCGGCGATGCAGGGTCGCTTCGGCGGGCCCGTCTATAGCGGTCCGCCCGCGCTTTCCGTGACCTCGTCGCTCGTCGCGGCCGGCGGCGGCGCGATGCATTACTCGACCGCCACGGCGCTCGTCTCGATGGTCGGCAAGGACACCGTCAACGCCGAAGTCGCCAAGCTTCAAAAGCAATACGGCAAGGACGCCGTCACGCAGTGGCTCGCGGTATTCGATTTCGCAGTCGATGATTCGCTCAAGCATGCGATGGCGGCCGGCGTCAAGCTTCCCGCGCCGGATTCGATGCTCACCGGCAAGGAGCTCGCCTCGACGCTCGTCAAGGCCGGTACCGCCGCTGACGGCACGTTCCAGATCGAGTTCCTGCTCGACAAGGCCGTGTCGCACAGCATCCACAACGCGGTCATGGACGACATCGACAAGGATCCGTCGTTCGGCAAGCACGCGGATCTCATGTACCACACGATCAGCAACCAGGCGTTCTACGACCTAGCGCAAGCGCTCGGCGCGAAGGACGTCAAACTCGCGTCGCTCCACTGATCAATTCGATTGACAAGACGAGGCGACCGCTCGATCCGAGCGGTCGTCTTTCTTGTGTCAACCATTGCCGAGCTTCGCTCGGCCTACTACATTGCTAAGTTTTCGCGGGGCCGATCCAGACGGTCTTCGCGTTGACGAACTCGCGGATGCCAAGCGTTCCCAGTTCGCGGCCGTAACCGGAATGCTTGATGCCGCCGAACGGCAGCCGCGGGTCGGACTTCACCATGCCGTTGATAAAAACGGCGCCAGCGTCGATTCCGCGAACGAGCGCGTCGCGCTCCGCGTCGTCGCGCGTCCACGCGCTCGCGCCAAGCCCGAACGTCGTCGAATTCGCGACCCGGATCGCATCGCTCACCGATCCGACCTTGAATAGCAGCGCGACCGGCCCGAAAAACTCTTCCTGAGCGATCGGCCACAAAGGATCGACGTCCGAAACGATCGTCGGCGCGTAGTAACAGCCTTTGCGCTTGAGCGGGGCACCGCCGGTGAGCAGTTTGCCGCCGGCTTCGAGCAAGCGTTGGACCTGCTCGTCAATGCCTTTGACCGCATCCTCGTTGACAAGCGGACCGATGTCGGTCTTCTCATCCATCGGATCGCCGACGACGAGCCGCTCGAATTTCGCGACCATGCCACGTTCGAAGGCCTCGGCGATCGAGGCATCGAGGATGAATCGCTTCGCCGCGATGCACGATTGGCCGTTGTTGATCGTGCGAGCGGTCACGGCAGTCGCTGTCGCGGCGGCGACGTCCGCCGTCGCCGTCACGATGAACGGATCGCTGCCGCCTAGCTCGAGCACGGCTTTCTTGATGCGCTTCGCCGCGCGCGATGCGACACTGCTGCCGGCGGGCTCGCTGCCTGTGAGCGTCACCGCGGCGATGCGATCGTCGTCGATAAGCGCTTCGACCGCGGCAGCGCCGATGAGGAGCGATTGAAACCCGCCGTGTGGCACGCCGGCACGCGCGAACACTTCTTCTATCGCGAGCGCGCACTGCGGCACGTTCGATGCGTGCTTGAGCAACCCAGCGTTGCCCGCCATTAACGCAGGTGCGGCGAACCGGAAGACCTGCCAATACGGGAAGTTCCAGGGCATCACCGCCAACACGACGCCGAGCGGATCGAATCGCACGTAGCTGTCTGCCGCGTCGGTCTCGATACGCTCTTCGGCGAGCATCGATGCGGCGTGTTCCGAGTAATAACGACAGACCCACGCGCATTTCTCGACTTCGGCGATCGCTTGACGGATCGGCTTGCCCATCTCGAGTACGGCGAGCTCAGCGAACCTGCGTTTGCCGCCATCGAGGACATCCGCGGCGGCCGACAACCATCCGCTCCGACTGCGCATCGGCGCGAGACGGCAGCTCTCAGCAGCCGCGGCCGCCGATGCGACCTTGCGCTCTATAATCGTGGCGTCGAAGGGATCAAATGTTTTGAGGGTCTCGAGCGTCGCCGGGTTTACACTCGCGATCGCCATCAGGCTTCCCCGCGCGCTTCGCGCGCCTGCCGTGTGACCGACTCGCGGTACTCGTCGAGCATCTCCAGCTCGCCTGCGCTTGTCAGCGTCTTCTCGTGGAGCTTCACCCAATCGCGCCGGATACTGCCGAGGATCGGTGCGCGATTGCGTTTGCGATAGATGATGTACCCGATGACGCCGAGGATGACCCATGTCGGGCCGGCGATACGTCCATAGACGTGCGTCATGAGCGTGAAGACGAGAATCGCGAAGATGCCGAGCAGACCGATGACCGACAGCAGCGACACATCGCCGCGTTTGCCGGCGATCGTCATCGGGATGTTCCATGGCATCCTAAAACGGCGCGGTGCCGCGGTGTCGGTGAATCGCAGCACGATGAGCGCGACGAAGACGAGCGTATACGAAAGCGCGGCGCCGAATGCGTAGAGGTCGGCGAGGAAGTTCAGCGCTCCAGCGCCTTGGAAGAATGCGGCGAACAGCAAGATGACCGCAAAGCCCGAGAAGATAAGGATCGAGTTGAGCGGCGTCTGTGTCTTAGGGTGCGTCTGCTGGAAGAACGACGGCAACAGCCGGAATTTGCCCATCGAGTACGCGATCCGCGACGCACCGAACACACCGGAATTGCTCGAGATGAGCACGAGCAGCGCGCCGATGATCGGCACATACAGCGCGAAGAACACGCCGACGACCGGGATTTGGCTCGCGAGCACAGCGACGGCTTTGTCGTTGTGGTCCGGGCTCCCGACGTATTGATACATCGGCACGATCTGACCGCTCGACGGATCCACTGCCGTCATGCCGAGCGCGAGATTCGAATAGGCGAGCGCGAAGATGAGAATGGTCAGGATGAGCGCGACCGACGAGCGTGGCATGACGCTCGCAGGCCGCTGCGTCTCTTCTGCCGCGTGCGAGATGCTCTCGAGACCGACGAACGAGATGATCGCGAGCGAGATGCCTTTCAGGAGATCATCCGTCGACGGCGCGTGCTGCTGCATCGTATGGATGAGGATCTCCGGATGCCAGACGAGCGTGAAGCCGCAGACCAGGATGAACGTCTCCGTGCAGACGTCGATGAGGCCGACGATCTCGTTCAATCGAGACGACTGTTTGACGCCGATCGCGTTGAGCGCGGTGAGGAATCCGGTAACGCCGAGGACGAGGATGAAGTAGACGATGTGATGGTCGCCGAGCCACGGGATCAAGAAGCTGATGTAGCCGATCGTGAACCACGCGAAAAGCGCGATGTCGATCGTGAAGTCGAGGAGCACGGCCCAACCGGCGATGAAGCCCATGAAATCGCCGAGCGCGCGATTGACGAAGAACTGTCCGCCGCCCGCCACCGGATACGCCGCGGCAAGTTCCGTATAGGCGAGTCCGATGCAGACATAGACGATGCCCGCGAAGGTGAACGCGATGTTCGCATAACCCATCGCGATGCCCATGACAAGACCGAGCGCGACGTAGATGTCGGCGCCCACGTCTGCATAACCCCAGGCGTATGAACCCCAGATTGTCACCGAGCGGCGAAGTTCGGCTTCGCCTCCGGCGATAGCGCCCGATGCGGTTGCCATTGCGCGCTTGCGTTCGTGCCGGGCAAGGCGTTTCCATGTAGCAGGAGGACGCGTCGATGCGCGGGAGGTGCGAGAAAACGCTTTTCGTAAGCAAGGCTCGTGGAGGAAGAATTCTGATGTATCGTTCGATGGTTGTGGTGGCCTGCTCGGCAGCGCTCATGCTCGCCGGATGCAGCGGGAGCGGATCAGGCTCGGCGTCCGCATCACCCTCGCCGCCCGATCATACGGCGCTGCCGGCGACGTCGAAGACGCTCGTGACATTCCAATTCAACGACGTCGCGATCGCGTCCGGCGGTTCGAACACGTTACGGCTCGGCTTTGCGATCACGAACGCGTCCGACGACCCGCTCTTGTGCGACCCATCGGAGTTCAACATCCAGCTGAGCGATGGAACGGTCATCGCGGCGGATGGAAGCGCCGATGACACGTGCGATCCGGGATCCGTCGACCCGCACGCCGACGGCAAGGCGACGATGTACTTCGACCTGCCGCATGCGTATACCGGACCGGTGATCATGTTCTTGGTCGTCAACGACGCTGTGGTAGGCCAGAGCACGACGTCGCTGCACTAACCTTCGTCGACCGCTGACGATAGGACGCGACAAACGCCTCGCCGAAAATCCGTCGTCGCTCTGGGGGATTAGCTCAGCTGGTAGAGCGCTTGCATGGCATGCAAGAGGTCATCGGTTCGAGACCGATATCCTCCAACTTCTCAAAGCCGCACCGCGCAAAGGATAGCGGCTTTTTTAGTCCGCTGCACTGAGGCCCTCGTCGGCCGTTCGACCACCGATCTGACCGCCCTCACTGACCGGCCGCGGCCATCTGGTGCGGCAATTTGGCTACGTTGCGCGGTCGGTCAGCAGAATGATATGAAACGCCGCCACGCGAGAAAGAGCCGTTTCCGGCTCCGTACCGAAGATAGGCGTATGCTCCCTAAGGGCTTTGTTGCGCTCTTCTTATGCGCGTTCTTGATGGGCTGCACTGCTCGCATCGTGTCGGCGCCGTCGCTGCAATCGAGCGGCATGAGCGCCGGCCACTGGATCGTTCAAAGCGGGCAGCCGCCGCATAATTGGGTCTTTCTCCCAGAACTTCCGAACCCCGCGAGCCTGCCCATGGATATCGCCTACGGTCACGACGGCGCCGTTTGGTTCGCGGAAGAAAACGGTCAGCGGATCGGGCGCTACGCGATGGACGGCTCTCTCACCGAGTATCCGACCCCTGGTATTTACCCGGCGTACGTGCGGCCAGGACCGGATAACGATATGTGGTTCAACGACGGTTCCCACATGATCGGCCGCGTCACGAGCTCGGGCGCTGTCCAGATCTACTCGTTGGGTTTGCACTATGTCGTCGATAGCATGAACACCGGCCCCGACAAGCGGATGTGGTTCGACGCGGATCTTTGTTTTCAGACCTGCAAGTACTACATCGCAGAGTTCCTCTCGTCGACCGGATCCTACAGAATTCTAAACACGAGTTGCGCGCCTCAGTTCATCGGCTTAGGCGCGGACGGGAACTTGTGGGCGATGGGTCCGGACTCGAGCCACATGGAGACCGTGTCCGCATCGGGTTGTCAAGAACAGGTCCAGTTGCCGGGCAACCAGTTCTGCTGCGATTACGGCACGCAAATCGTGAACGCTCACGGCAACATCTGGCTATCCGTCATCGACAATCCGCCCGTTCCCACCGTGCTCGACTACTTCGACACGCGGTCGCGCAGTTTTACGATCTACCCTATCACGATTCAGGTCACGCGAGGTCCATGTTCAGCCTTTGCAGAGAGGTATAGACAGATCGCCGAAGGACCTGACGGTGTCGTCTACGTCACGAACTGTACGACGCACATCGTCCGCTTGGACACGCTAACCGGTACGCAGCTTCCGGACTTGATCGTCCAGCGCGGTCCCGATGGGATGATCCACGGTGCTCAGGATGAGGTGATCGGGCCAGACGGCAACCTCTGGTTCACCCAATCCGACTTCTACCAACCGCAAAACGCGAATGCGCTCGACGTCTATCTCATTCGTCGCATGTCGGTCAGTCCGTCGACGATCGATTTTCAAAGCGTTGGTCAGTCACAGGTAGCGACCGTCAGTGAGACCAACTACAACGGAGCGT
>DASQJC010000319.1:0-5058 GCA_035631255.1 Candidatus Eremiobacteraceae bacterium
GCGGGGACCTTCGTCGTTCAAATCCTTGAAGAAGGCGAGACGACGTCGATTCGCACGGCCGTGACTATCATCGCTGGTCCAGCACACGCCCTCGCGGTGTCTCTCTCGTGGCCGAGCGGAGCGTCGAAACTTTCGCTGAGCGCGAGTGATGTTGTTCCCGCGCCTGTGGCGCTTGTACGGGTCGACGGCGCGGGCCAACTGATCGTCCAATGGTTCGTCGATGGCAAACTCATCGCGACGTCGACGCGGACGACGACCGCAGCGGGTGTTGCGAGTATCAATTTGGCGGCGGCGCTTCCACGCGACGGTACGCATGTCGTGAGCATGACGCTTCTCACTCCGCAACCCGCGTCCGTAGGGACGCCGGTCAACGCTGCGATCTCGTACGCCGTTGGTGCAGTTCCGCCAAGCTCGATCACATTTCCGAGCGAACCAGACCCGACGATTCCGAAGACCATGCTTCGCTACGAGCTCGAGCCAAACGCTCCCACCGAATCTTTTGTGGCAGGTCTGGTCGCAACCGGATGGCCAGGGAGCACACCGCTCGCCCCATTCCGCGGCTCGACAATGCTCGCCGCATTCTCTCACGGCCGTATGGTGGCTTACGTCGACAAGACGTCCGGCGACGCCGAGGTATTTTCCGACATCGCGAACACGAAGGCCGCCGCTTCAAATCGCGAGGCAGCCCGAGCAGTCGCGGAGCGCATTTTCGACGATCCGAAAATCATTCCCAAAGATGGGACTTCGTTCGAGACAAGTACGACGTCGCTCGAGTCCGAAACGGACGCATCCAGCTCTATAAGCGTCGCTAATGGCACCGACAACGCCTTATTGACATATGTGACGCTTCGGCGATCGGCCGGGGCTGGAAAGTTTCCCGTCTTCGGAACCGGTTCTCGCGCGCTCATCGCGGTCGACGGCAGCGGAAGAGTGAGAGGATTTCTTCGGCGCTGGCGGTCGGTGAAGACGACAAAGGTGGTCGAATCAACACTTTCGGATCGCGACGTTCGACCGACCATCGTCAGTCAGCTCTCGCCCTTCATCCCGACGAGCACGTCGATCGAAGTGGACCGGATCGGCATCGGTTATTACGACGCGGATAGTTCGTATCTTCAGCCAGTCGTCTACTATTATGCCACGATCCGCCATGGATCGGCAGTCTCGGACAGTTCCGCCGCCGACCACTTCATCGGATATCTGTCCATCGCAAACCCGGTCGAGCAGATCCCTCCGGCTGTGACTTCAGAGGAAAAATTAGATACGCCCGCTTCCGCCATCGTAACGTCCCCGAGCGATCCGGTGGTGTCCTTGTATGTGATCCGCAACTCCGAGAGTACTTGGCGGGATAACGCGGACGCGTTGTGGAGCGGCATCGCATCAGGGTCGACAGCCGGCGAATTCACCCGTCGGGAAGAAGTCGACGCGCAACCGTCGTTCTACCTCCGCGACATGAACGCGCACGTGAACGGCGCGAACATCGCGGACAGCGAAGGTCACGGCAGGTGGTGGCATTTCGCTACCGCGGGCGACACACTCGACGGCGTCAATATCGGCGACGTATCGGCGCCCGGCTACGGCGCGGCGAGCGGCGGTAAGCTTGCGTACTGGGTGATCCACGCATGTGAAGTCATCCCATCGAAATGGGATGTCCAGCAACAAACGGGCAATGGTAACGACGCCTTTAAACCGTGGTGGCACGTGTTCGGCGGCGTGCGTGAAGTGTTAGGTTATAGGACTGAGATGTATGTCGATGACGACGTCGAGCGAGCGTTCGGCGAGGATGTCGGTCGCGGCGGAATCGCCCTGTCGTCGTGGTTCGATCAGATCGCCGCGGCGCCGATCTACCAAGCGGAACCGCACTGCACGAGTCCGGAAATCGGTGCGGATGTGACATGCGGTCGTGCGTCGGCGATGGTCGTCGACGGGCAACAAGACGATGCGATGTTGACAGACTTCGGTCCGCTGCCCGGTAGCGCGAAGAAACTCGTCAACTATTGGATGACTGATCGCTAGCGGCGTGTTTTGGTTTCTGGAAAAGTCCCTTCAGCCGAGCGATCACAAAATCGGCGACGGCATCCCACGCCTTGCCCGCTACGGCCGCGAATAGCAAGGACCCTATCGCGACCGCCCATGCGCCAAAAGATGCCAGCCCGATAAAAGGCGAGAGTACCTTGAGGATCGGCGCCGGCAGAGGGCGGATGTACGTGAACGAAATGCCGTCGGAGAACGACGTCTGGATCCAATGGGCAGATTCTACGCCCGCGAAGGGCGGTGTGACACGAAGGCTGCCGGCGTTGCGCGGCGACCGCGTGAAGTCCACGTCGCGAAACGTCCCTTCGGGCATGTCGTAGACAGTGATGTCCGCCGTGACGCCCGCGTAGTTCCCGCCCAGCGGCGAGAAGTGCACGACGCGCATGAGCAGGCCGTCAGGGGCGGCTCGCAGCTGTGGGTTAACGCGGACCGTCGCGATGGTCGATTTTCCGACGACGCGTTCGTATTTCTCGGTCAGCTTGAAGACGTCATTGACTCCCGCGACAGGCTCGAGGGACGCCTGATAGGATGCGAACCGGGCCAATTCAAGCGGTGCTGCGCCGTGAAGAAATAGGGTTTTGGTCAACGCGATATAGACGAGCGGAAGCACGCAAGCCGCACCGATCGCCACGTCCATAATGACCTTGAATGGCTTTGATATTCGCGATGGGAGTGGTCGAAGCAGATGCGCGCCTCCCCAAAATCCGACGCTCAACAATGCCCCGACGACGATCAGACTGATGGCGTTCACTGGCTTTGAGTAAAAGGTCACGCTGGCGCTCAGACCTGGCTCGTGTACCGCGAATACGAACAGGATCGGCGCGCAAGCCGTTACGATCGTGAGGAACACCGCGATGAACCGGACAGGCACGGTCGATGGGCTGAGGTCGCGCGCGTACGCCATCGAGATGTACTCGGCGGCGGAGAGACCGCAGAACTGCAGGATCAGCCCGATGTACACGAGCCAAAGCGGCATTTTGACGACGGCGACGAGGATGAACGCGGCAGCGTAAGCGTACGCAAGCGCCAGCACGCTTGCGACGGCGACGACTGCGACGACGATCCAAGCGAACAATGCTCCGCGTCTCGAGGGATGAGCGAGCAGCGCCGCAAGGATCGGCAGTCCGATCGCCACAGCGCAAAGTGAAGACAATCCCGCCACGAAACTCACGGAAAAAAACCCTGCGATCGCAAGTGTGACGAGAATCGCGACAGGCCAATGCCGGCTAAGAGGGTCCATGAGCGATTTATGCTCCGGACGCACGAGTAGCGACTACGAACGGGCGGTGCCGCGCCCACATCACTATAGCACAACGAGCGTCCGATGTGAAAAGGAGGTACGAGTCCACCGAAGAATACGCGCGCCCCGTGCGCGCATACGTGTGGCGTCACATTCTTTTGGCAGCCGTTGTCGCCGTCGCGAATAAACCTGCCTCAGCCGCAGCCGCCGCTTTCCTTACGCCCACGCCCACGGATCCGATCGTCGGTCAGACGGTTTCGTTCGCATACGACGGTGTCGAAGGCGGGCCATTCTTCATCGCATTCGGCGACGGCACTGTCCAAGCAGTGAGCGGCATCTCGGGTACCGTCCCTCACGTTTACTCCTCGATCGGATTCAAAGACGCGGAATTGTGCAACGGCGATTGCATGCGGCGTGATATCGTGGCGACCGCGCTCGTCACCGTTCGCGCGCCTGCACCGGCGGTGCCGTTCGGCTCTGTCCTTGGCACGTCGGTCGTCGGCGGGCCATTCATCGCGGGAGGAAACGCGCAGATCGATTTCTCTTATCGAGTCGCCACGCAATTTTCATCGCTCGCATCGACGCCCCAAACAGATATTCAAGTCATCGTCGATCTCGAGGACACGCACGGACACCTCGTGCGTCGAAGCGACCCGTTCGTGATCGAGTCGGTCGAATCGGCAGGCGGATTTGCCGTCCAGACCTCTATCCCGTACACGATTCCCGCCGACGCAAAAGGGGCGTATCGGCTTCAAGTTTATCTCCGTGCCGGCAACGGTGCCGCCATCGCGGCGGGTCAACCAACGCCCGTATTCATATTCGGCGGACCCGATCCCACGCAAAATGCCCAGACGGCCGTCCATGCGAATGGAACGATCATTGCGGGCCCGACGACGACAACCTCGCGCGCCACGTCGTCGACCTCGACGACGTCGACGCAAGTCCAGAGCGATCTGACCACGGCCCTCGAGTGGCCCGACAAGACACTCGCTTTGACCGGGATATACGATCCGGTTTCGAAGCGGACGGATGGCATCTTGTCGTTGTCATCGGCTACTCCGAGTCCGGTGGCTGCACCGGACGCCGTCGGCCAGGACGAAACGTCGCCGAGTGCGCCCCAAGGCGGACAACCGCAATACGACGATGTCGTCGGCCGTACGCTGACTTCACTGCCGCAGCTCCTCGGCAGCGGCGAAATACTGCGTGGCCTCGACCTGTCGTACAAGTACGCGGATGGCTGGGCGTATCACGGCGCTGCCGGCTTCACGCAGTTGGGAACATTTGCTACTTCATCGCAGCGCGGCGACGCATTCGATATCGCTCACGCATGGGCGAACAATGACACGCTCCGCGCCTCGTTTTTCTCGCAAAGCGATGATGTCGCCCAGTTCATTCCGAACGGCAGCGCGGGCCCGACGGCAAGCAGTGATGTCGTTCTCGAGTTCACCGGTCCGCTCGCGAGCAACTTGAACGCGCTGGTAAGCGCCGGCCGGTCGCAATCTCATCTGTTGACGGCGGCCGCAAACTCGACCTCGAGCGCTGACTCAGCCGATCGGGTCGGGCTGCAGTACGCTCTCGGATCTGTGACTTTGGGAACTGACTATCATAACTACGGCGCGGACTTCGCGGCCGGCGACGGACCCGGCGCCATGTCGGACGTTGTGGGCTCGTCGGCCACCGCATCGGCAAACTTATCTCCCACGGCGTCGTTAAGTCTCGCGTGGCTGCGCGATGACAAGCACTCGGTGTTCAGTCATCACACGAACGACACAGCTACGTTTTCGGCG
>DASQJC010000320.1:0-2478 GCA_035631255.1 Candidatus Eremiobacteraceae bacterium
TCGATCTTCGCGTCGAGCAGCCGGTTCGCCGACATCGCTGCGGTCCGAGCGCCGAGCACCGCGATCGTGATCCACGCGAGCACGTGAAGGCTCGGCACGCCGCGCGCGGCAAGGAGCGCGCCCGCGTACGCGAACGGCAGCGCGAACAGCGTGTGCTCGATCTTGATCTCGTTCAGGAAAAGGCGAAGCGCGTTCATCGGATGTCGACGACGCCCGCCAACCCGAACTCGCTCCAACGCCGAGCGACGTCTTCTTTCACGCTTTGCGACATGACGACGGTTTCCGGCCAGCCGCGCGTGTAGCCCTCCTCTGGACCCTTGCGTGTCGCATCGATGCCGAGGCGCGTGCCGAGGAGCGGCATCGGCCCGGCATGATCGAGATGGTCGACAGGCCCCGGCGCGTAGACGAGGTCGCGGCCGGCGTCGACGTTGTTGAGCGCCGTCCACGCGACGTCACGGACGTTCTGGACGTCGACGTCGTCGTCGACGACGACGATGTTGCGGGTGAGCATCATCATATGCCCGAGGCCCCACAGCGCGTACATGACTTTCTTCGCCTGACCCGGATAGCGTTTGCGCACCGACACGATGACGAGATTCTGAAAGCCGCCTTCGACCGGCAGATTGTAATCGACGACCTCGGGAAGCATCTGCTGCAATAACGGAAGGAAGAGGCGTTCCGTCGCTTTGCCAAGCCACTGGTCTTCCATGGGCGGCTTGCCGACGATCGTCGTCCAGTAGATAGGCGACCGCCTGCGCGTCATGCATGTCACATGGAATACGGGGAACGGCTCGGGCGGCGTATACACGCCGGTGTGGTCGCCGAATGGGCCTTCGATGCGCAGCTCGGCGTTGTCGACGTAGCCTTCGAGGATGATCTCGGCTTCCGCCGGCACTTCGATGTCGACGGTCTTGCACTGGACCATCGGCACGGCTTTGCCGCGCAAGAATCCCGCGAGCAGCATCTCGTCGATGTTCGGCGGCAACGGCGCAGACCCCGTATACGTCACGATCGGATCGGTGCCGATCGCGACCGCGATCGGCATGCGCGCGTCGCGCTTCGACGCATCTTGATGCTCGCGCCCGTGCTTGTGCCGCTGCCAGTGCATGCCGGTCGTCTTTCGATCGTAGACCTGCATGCGATACATGCCGACGTTCTGCGAACCCGTCTGCGGGTGCTTCGTGAAGACGAGCGGCAGCGTGACGAACGGTCCGCCGTCTTGCGGCCAGCACGTGATGATGGGCAGGGTCGTCAGATCGACGGCGTCGCCTTCGAAGACGACCTCTTGGCAGGGCGCGGTTCGGACGGTCTTGGGGAAGATGCCGGCGAGATCTTTGAGCTCGAAAAGCTTCGAGAGCGCGGATCCGCCGCCGGGCTGCACCGTCTTGAGGACGTGGCGGACTTTGTCGCCGAGCTCGTCGAGATCGGCCACGCCGAGCGCCGTCGACATCCGCTTGCGCGTCGCGACGGCGTTGATGAGCAGGGGCATCGACGAACCGCGGACAGCCGTGAACAGGAGCGCAGGGCCGCCGTTCTCACTTTTGACGCAGCGGTCAGCGATCTCAGCGATCTCGAACTTGGGATCGACCGGTGCCGCGACCTCGATGAGTTCGCCGCGCCGTCGCATATCGTCGACGAACTCGCGCAGGTTGGCGTACACGGCTCCGCTCGTTCTCATCGGGCGGTTTGAAAGCCTCGCGAGCGATGTCCCGGCGCGTCCGTGAGCGGAACTCGGCGGAACTCGAAGGATGCGTGAAACGTTGTCTAGGATGACGAAAGAACGGGCAATTGACATGCCGAGCGCTGGGCAGCGTTCGTGCAGTCGAGCCCGCGAAAAGGAGACGGCAACCCCGTGAAATTGAAGACGACAATAGCCGCCTTGATGATGACCGCTACGATGGCGGTTGCGCCGCTGACGGTCGCAAACGCAGACTCGTTCGTCAACAAAGTGTTGACGGGCGCGGCAGGCATCTACGGCGTGAAGCTGATCGCCGGTCCGCTGAACACCTTCCTCGACAACTTGCTGCTGACGAACCACATCGCGAACGAAGGCAAGACGAAGGTCGTGCCGATCCTCCAGACGGGCACGGGCACGTATGTGGGCGCTGCGCAGGTCAGCGGTCCGGCCTACGCGGTCGACCGCGTGCAGGCCGTCGGTTCGCTCGCGTTCGAGTGGAACAACAACGTCTGGCGCGGCAGCGTTCTCATCCCGATTGACAGCCTCAATCCGCTCAAGGGATTCAAGCGGGTGTACGGGGTCGGTGTCGACGCGGTCATCAACGCCAAGCTGTAAAGGATTCGCCTCCGGGCGATCTCGAGGCCGCCGGTGCGCAAAGGCGCCGGTGGTCTTTTGATTTTCCCGAGGCCCCAATTTGATGGAGCGGTCGACCTTTACGGTCGACCGCCGCGGCCTCACGGCTCGCGCGGGCCGTTCGTCCTCTTCTAGGGGACATTTCATTAGTATAGAAGGATAAAGTA
>DASQJC010000321.1:0-2984 GCA_035631255.1 Candidatus Eremiobacteraceae bacterium
CGACCGTGACCGAACACCGTCGATCCCCGGGCACGAGCTGGCCGGAGTGGTCACCGCCCTCGGCTATGGCACGACGGGGCTGTCGGTCGGACAGCGGGTGTTCGGCCTCACGGACTGGTATCGCGACGGCACCCTGGCCGAATACGCGGCCGTCGAGGCGCGCAACCTCGCGCCGCTGCCGGGCGACGTCGACTTCACGGTGGGCGCGAGCCTGCCGATCTCGGGTCTAACCGCATGGCAGGGACTGTTCGAGCACGGCCGCCTTCGGGCAGGGCAGAGCGTGATCGCGCACGGCGCGGCCGGCGCAGTCGGGTCGATGGTGACGCAACTCGCACAATTGGCGGGCGCCTACGTCATCGGCACCGGACGTCGCGCCGACCGTCAGAAGGCGCTCGACTTCGGCGCGCGGGAGTTCGTCGACCTCGACAACGACGCTCTGGAAGACGTCGGCGGCGTCGATCTGGTGTTCGATCTCATCGGCGGCGACATCGGGAAGCGGTCCGCGCGCCTAGTTCGAGCCGGAGGAACGCTGGTGTCCATCGTCGGGCCGAGCGAGGCACGGCCCGCCGACGGTCTGGCGGTCGACTTCGTCGTCGAGTCCGATCGTGCCCAACTGAGCGAGATCGTCCAGCGGGTGCGGGACGGACGACTGCGGACGAACGTCGGCGCCGTCTCAACCCTCGACGATGCCGTCGTCGCCTTCAACCCGACCGAGCGACGCTCGGGGAAGACGATCATTCGCGTTCGTCCGTGAGCGACCCGCGCCCATCGAATGACAGCATGTTCAGCCGCTGGTCTGTTGCTCGCTTCGTTTTTTGGCAAACTGGCGGGCACGAAAGCCACGACCTACGGCAAGTCAGCAGCAATACAAAGCATCACATCTCTGGGCGATGAATTTCCGCTTACATCCACACGTCAAACGGTGCCGTAGCGGTGGTGGTGGCGGTGACCGGCTGGAAGGGGCTACAATCTGACCGCTATGGGTCGTGTGTAATACTCTGAACGAGCAGAAGATTTCTGCTTTCGCCCCCGAAGCTGACGCGCGGTCGGCTATCAAAAAAACGCCCCACTGCGATTGTGGGGCGGGCCTGCAGGTGCCTCCGTTCAGTACTCTTCGGCCAACATGACCGTCAGAACGCGCGTGATGACGGGCTCCCCATTTGCGTCGTTGACATCCGGCTCCTCATACAAGTCCAATTTTGGGATCGGTTCTTAGTCCAGGTGCACATCGAGCGCTTTGATCAGGGCGCCCCAACTCGCCGTCTCGCTCGCGACAAACGCCGCGAGTTCCTCCGGCGTCGTGGTGCGGACTTCGAAGCCGATTGCTTCGACCTTGTCGACGAACGCTCTTGCAGTGATGATGCGGACGAGCTCGTGGTGCAGCCGGTCGATGATTGGCTTGGGAGTCCCGGCATTGGTGTAGAGCGCCGTCCAGATCGGGCTCATGCGCAGACGGGGGTGACCGATCTCCGCGGTCGTCGGGACACTCGGCAATGCTTTCGCTCGCCTTTCGCCCATGACGGCGAAGGCATGAACCTGTCCGCTCTGCACGAGTGAAAATACGTCCGCGACCAGCGGAAACATGGCATCCAACTGGCCACTCAATAGATCGTTGAGCGCGGGTCCCTGGCCACGGTAGGGGACGTGCACGAGCGCCGCGCCGGTCTCGCGGTTGAACAATTCGCCTGCCAGATGCGTTGCTGAGCCGATACCGGACGATCCGAAGTTGGTCGCGGCACCGCCGCTTTTCAACGCAGCGATGAAATCGTCGAAGGTGGAACTCTCGTATTTGTTTCCGGCGACGATGAGCTGTGGGTTGATGGTCACCAGAGTCAATGGAGCGAAGTCCTTCACCGGATCGTACGGCAGATTCTTGTAGAGATGGACGTTGCTGGCGTGCGTCCCAGTTGTTGCCATGAACAGCGTATACCCGTCCGCCTGAGCACGGGCAGCCTCTGCGGCGCCGATGTTGCCGCCGGCACCCGGCTTGTTGTCGACAATCACGGGCTGTCCGAGAGCCTTCGCCAGCTCATCAGCGATCATGCGCGACTGCACGTCCGCGCTTCCACCCGCTGGAAACGGTACGACGATGTGGATCGGCCGCGTCGGCCAGTCCTCCGCGATTGCGGAGGTCACTATTGCTGCGAAGCAGCAAAGCGCGGCGATAAAGCGAACGGCCTTCATGGCACCAGCCTCACTCACTCACTCGGAGACGTCAGGTGGTTTCTAGACAACCGTCATAGGCGCGAAAAGCTGCAACAGCCGGATTTTCTTCAAAGTTTCTACTGTCTGCCTTGTAGCGGCTGACGGAAAGTTGAGGATGATCCACAGAACAGAGCTGATAATCGCCTCCGGTAATGCAATGCTCATCACTTGCAGCTGTCATCGCCGTTGAGGATCGTGGGCCGGGACTTCTTCCATGACGCACAGTGTGACGCGATCACTTGCCATATTCGTCCTATCATTTGCCGTCTGTGGCTTGGCGAAGGCTGCCGCAGCCGCGGATTGCCCCGGCAATCCAGATGCGATCGGCACGAGCCGGACCATCGTCGTCGACCCGACCGAGCATACGCGGGTCGGCGCCATGAGCTATGCCGAGACGCTGCCGCTCGCCGACAAGGAAATGGTGCTGACCCTGGATGATGGTCCGATCGCGCCCTACACCGGCAAAATCCTCGACATCCTGGCTTCCGAATGCGTGCACGCGACGTATTTCATTGTCGGTGACATGGCACGTCACCGTCCCGACCTCGTGCAGCGCGCATATCGTGAAGGTCATACCATCGGCACCCACAGCATGTCGCACCCCTATCGTTTCAGGGCGCTGTCGTTCGAAAAAGCCAAGGCGCAGATCGACGACGGGATCGAGGCGACGACGGCGGCGCTTGGCGACGCCAAGGATCTCGCACCGTTCTTTCGCTTTCCCGGATTTGGAAATACGGAATCGTCCGAGGAATATCTCGCCTCCCGCGGCATCATGGTTT
>DASQJC010000322.1:0-4043 GCA_035631255.1 Candidatus Eremiobacteraceae bacterium
GCGTCCGCGTCGCGATCGAGACGGCGCTATTCAGACATCGACGCGACATGCCGCCCGTTCGACTCACCGCGAGCGTCGGCATCGCGGTCGCGCGCGACCCGTCCACTCGTCGATCCGCGCTCATCGGCCGCGCGGACGAACAGCTCTACTCTGCCAAACAATCCGGCCGCAACCGCGTGACGATGTAACTCGTCGTCTTCCGTTCCGCGAGGGGATGTCGCTCTTGCGGGCACGCGGCGATTCGGGAAATACTTGCCTATCCGCCGCTGTCTTCGGCGATTCTCATCGCCTCAGAACACCCGCTTAGAGCGACATCCCCTCGCGGCCCGGATCCCAATCGCGACTTCCCATCTTAAGAACTCCCTCGTTCAAGGCGAAGCCGTTCGCCGCGCGAAAACCTCTTCGCCGGATGGTCAGAAACATAGCCGCAGCTGTCATTACGGTTGTCTCGTTGGCATTGTTGGGCGTTCAGTTCGCTTCGATGAGCGTCGACAGCGGCGTGTTGCCGACGTTCGCACCGCGCAGTGCGTGTTCGCTCACGCTCGGTGAGATCAATTCGGCGTCGGGAGCGCTTGCGATACGATCGGGTGACGTCGTCGATCAGAGTGTCTTGCCGTTTGCGGAACGGGTTTTTCTCGCGACGGGAAGCGTGCGGGCGGGCGAACCCGTTGTGTTGCCGATCGTGAACGGTACGGAGACGAAGATCGTCTCGGTCGCGACGCTGCCCCAGCCTTCGTGGACGTTTTGGTTCATCGCAATCGTATCGAAACTCGTCGTGTACGGCGTTGGAGCGCTCGTGCTTTGGCGCGGGCGCGATCTCGCCGCGTTTTTCTTCGGCATCTCAAGTCTCGCGATCGCTGTGGCGGTGCATCCCGAGCCGAGCTCGTGGCTTTCGCCGGCGTCGCAGGTCTGGTACACGATCGCTGCGCGGCTGAGCGCCGACGTCGCAGCGCTCTTCCTCTATCTCATGGTCGAACGGCTCTCGGGTCAGGCGCTTTCGCAGACGTGGCTTTCGGTTGCGCGGGCGGCGGTCGTCGTCGGCCTCGCGACGGACTCGGTGAGCACCGTCATGTACGTCCACGACGTCGCAAGCGGCGTCTGCGCATCGCCGTTGCTCGCGTCGATCGTCACACTTCCGTTCATGATCGTCCTCATCGCCACGCTCGCCGTGTTGACGGCCGCATACCTCACGTCTTCGGGCACGGCGCGCCAGCGCATCAAGTGGATATTCGCGTCGACGCTCGTCGGATTTTCCGGCGTCCTGATCTATCTCGCAGCGGTGGTCGTCGGCAAGCCGATACCGTCGTATCCGATCATGAACGTCACGATGATCGCGATCCCGACCGGCTATTCGTACGCCATTTTGCGGCATCGCGTCATCGACGTCGGCTTCGCGATCAATCGCGCGATCGTCTTCACGGCGATCACGACGGTCGTCGTCATCATCTTCGCGCTTCTTTCCGGCGTCATCGAACGGGCCGCGGTCGGTCCCGGGGCGGGGATAGCGCTGCAAGTGGCGGTCGCGCTCGCGATCGCGCTGTCGTTCAACGCGCTGCAAAAACGCGTCGAGACGGCGATCGATCGTGTCTTCTTCCGTCGCAAGCATCGTGCACAAGCGGAACTCGCTAGAGCTGCCGATGAAGCGCCGTTCGTCACCAAAGCTGAGGTTCTGTTGGATCGCGCAGCTGGGATCGTCCGCTCCGAGCTCGGCGCGTGTGGTTCGGCGATCTTCATGGCCGATCCCGACGGGCCGTATCGCCGCTACGCATCGGCTGGTGACGACTACGCGGAGACGATCCCGGTCGACGATCCTGCGTTCGTCCGGCTGCGCACGTACCTGCGCGACTTCGATCTCACCGACGTCGACAGTGCGCTCGGCAACGGCGGCTGTGTTTTTCCGCTCGCCGCGCACGGACGACTCATGGGCGCGCTCGTCTGCGGCGATCGCCGTTCGGAAGAACCGTACGATCCGGACGAACGAAGCGCACTACGATCGCTGGCCGCCCGTGTGTCGTCAGCGCTCGAAGGTCTGCGTGCTCGTGAATTCGGACAGCTCGTACGCCAGCTCGCCGAAGGTGCGATCGATGGGGATCAAGCGCGCGCTCGGGCGCGCATGCTCATCGCCGACCTGTGATCATCGCCGACCTCTGAAAAAGAAGGGGCGGCTCCGATCGAGCCGCCCCGCGTGTCGCTTCCTCGATGTCGAATGTCTTAGAAAGCGCCGACGCCTTCCGGCGTTCCCATGCCCGTCGGACCGTCGTAACCCGGGCCGGCCATGCACAGATAGTTGCCGCAGTTGCCGTTCTGACCGGATACGACGTCGTTGAGGTGATACGACTTCGCCTCGTAGATGGAATGCGCGAAGTCGAGCGTCATGCCGTTGCCTCGCAAGCCATAGATGGCAGCCAAGATCGGCGATGAGACGCTCGTGCCGCCTTCTTCGATCCATCCGTTGTGGAATCTGTACGTGTCGTACACCGCGACGCCGGTGCCGGGATCCGCTTCAGCTGAGACGTCGGCGATCGTCCGGTTCGTGCACAGCGGGTCGGACTGCCAGCTCGGCTTCGGATAGTACGCGCTGCAGCCGCTGCCGTCACCGCCCCACGCCGTTTCGTCCCAGCCGCGCTTGGAGCTAGAGTCCTTGATCAGGCGCGTGCCGCTGACCGCGACGACGAAACCCGACGCCGCTGGGAACTGCGTGCCGTAGCCACCGTCACCTGTGCTCGCCGTGATGATGGCATGGCGATGGTGATAGTATTTTTGGAACTGCATCGTGCCCCGCTCATCGCCGCCGTAGCTGTTCGATACCGCGCTTGCACCTAGCGTGACTGCCGCATCGACCGAGAGTCCGAGCGGGAAGTCGTTATTGTTGTTCGCCTCAACGAGGATGATGTGACAGTTCGGGCAGATCGCCGAGACCATGTCGAGATCGAGCGATTCTTCAACCGACCAGCCGGTGGTGTCGGCCGCCGGCAGCGGGCTCGTCTGGCCGAACTGGTTGAGCTTCTGGAAGCATCCATTCGACGTCGTGCAAGCGGGCAGTCCGAACTCCGAACGATAGACACCGAGATCGGCTTCTGCGTTCGGGTCGTCGAATGCGTCGACGACGGCGATCGTCTGGCCGGTGCCTTTCGTCGAACTCGGCAGGTTGTACGCCGCCTGGAGATCGGCGGGCTTGTAACCGAAGATGTTGTTCGACGACGAGCCGATGCCCGAGTGCACGTCCGTGCGGATCCACGCGTCGCAGCGCGCTTCGCCGAGCGTCACCGGTCCGCACACCTGCGCGGCATTGCCGAATTGTTGACCAAAAAACTGGACCTTTGCGCTCGAGCCGGCTTGCGCGCCGGTCATCGGCATGACCGAATTGCTCGAATGGCTGCACGCCGCGAGCGCCGTGCTAAGCGCTATCGCGAAGATTGGCCGAAAGACAGACTTCATCGGTGCGGATCCTCCTCAAGAATCGCGACGACAAACGCGAAACGCGAAGTCGCGTCGGCCCAAGTCGTTCCATCGAAATGGGCGCCGCGCGTCGTGACGATGACGGTTCACCGTCATCGCGCGGCATCTTGCCGGGATTCGACCGCACGCCCTAGGACCGAGGGCTCAAAATGATCGCCCGATCGATTACGTTATCTATGTGAGATAGGTAACGATGATTGTAGTAGGCCGAGCGAAGCCTTGGCGCTCTTGTCGAGCAACCGACAGTGCGGGCCACTTATCGGGACGCCTGCCAAGTACGCTCTGCGACGCTTGCCTCTAGGAAAGATTAATGTTACTATCTGGAAGGTTTTGGTAGAGGTAAGGCGCTCGCGCCCTAATAGACGCCAGACAGCGGATGCCCCAGGGTCTCCCATTCAAAACGTCGCTCGTCCGAAACGAAATCACTGTGCAGCGCATCGTTGCGTAAACGGTGCGCAATGGGAGTTTTAACCAAGGTGTATACCGATCAACTCATCACGTGCGTGGATTGTGGACAGCAGTTCACCTTCACCGCCGGCGAGCAAGAGTTCTATGCCCAAAAGGGTTTCCAGAACAAGCCGAGC
>DASQJC010000323.1:0-4278 GCA_035631255.1 Candidatus Eremiobacteraceae bacterium
CGGCGGTAATTACAACAACAATAGTTACGGCGCAGAGAACGGCAACGCGATGGGTCAGCGCATCAGCGACAACATCGCGATCGACCGTCGCCTGAACGCGGTCATCCTCACCGGCACGCCCGCCGAGATCGCGCAGGCCGAGCAGATGATCAAGCTGCTCGACGTCCCCGTGCAGAGCGTCCTGCTCGACACCGAAGTGCTTGAAGTGACCGAAAGCGGCGCGAAGGCGCTCGGCCTCGACTACAATCAGACGACGACCGACCCGATCACGCGCATCTTCAATACGCAGGCCGCGATCCTCGGCGCTCTTCCCGCCGGCGTCACGCCGGGAGCGCTCGCTATCCAATCGAACATCTTCTTGCTCGTCAGCAAGGGTCTCGCGCGCGTGCTCGCCTCGCCGAAGATCCTAACCGAAGACGGCGTGCCGGCATCGATCCTCACCGGCGACTCGCTGCCGATCCGCGTGACGACGCCGGTCGGCTTCAACGGCGCGACTGCTGTCTCGAGCCAGGTCGAATACATCAACGTCGGAGTGAACCTGCAGATATTGCCGCACATCACGACCGGCGGCGGCGTCAACGCCGACATCTACTCGGTCGTGTCATCGGTGACCGGATTCACGTCGAGCAACGATCCGCAGATCTCGACGCGTCAGGCGCAGACGCGCGTCAATCTTTTGGAAGGGCAGACGCTCGTTATCGGCGGCCTGCTCCAGCAGCGGGACATCCGCAATCTGCAGAAGATACCGATTCTCGGCGACCTGCCACTTGTCGGCGCGCTATTTCGTTTCTACACGGAGACCCGTCAGGACACGAACCTGATCATCACGATCACGCCACACATCGTGCCCGAACCCGGGTCATCGGCTCCGGCACCGGTTCCAGCGCCCGCTAGCGGCGGCGCTGCTCCGCCGGCCCCGACGCCGACCGCATCTCCGTAACAGGACGAAAGGACATCGATGCTCTTCCGCAAGCCGTTCGCGGCGGCCGCCGCGGCGCTCTTGATTGCCGCAGCGGGCATCGCCGCGGGCTGCAACGACCACTCGCTCTCATTGACTCTTACGCCTAACCCGCTCATCGTCGGCCTGCTCGACACGCAGGAGACCATTCACGCGCACGTCGTGGCGAAGGGCTTCGGACACATCCCGCTCACGTCGGTCCAGTTCGCGGTGTTCAATTCCGCCGACTCGATGCTTGCGAGCCAGACCGAACAGGTCGATCAGAGCTTGCCGGCATCGCCGTTCGGATTCGTCGTCGACAAGGATTACACGTTCCCGATGAACGGGGCCGCAGTCGCGCTGTCCGGCACGAAATACATCTTGGTGAAAGTTCTCGACCCGTCGGGCAACGTGATCTCGCAGCAACGATTGGACATCGTCGTGCACGCGCTCAAAGGCGCGCCGATCCCGAACGTCGTCCAACCGACGACAACGCCGTCGCCGTAGAAACAGAGAGGATGGAGCGGTCGACCTTCATGGTCGACCGCCGCGGTCTTGCCAGAATCGAAATCGATGGAGCGGTCGACCTTTATGGTCGACCGTATGCCGAGCGAAGCTCGGCGCCGTGATGCCGAGGTCCTCCGCGATGGCGTTGCGAACGGACGGACGACATGCCATCTCGCCGCCGGCGACAGTTACGCCGACAAGATCGAAACCGCCGATCCGGACTTCCGCTTATCATCGCGGTCGTTGTCGTATTGGTCATCATCATTGTCATCGTCGGTCGCCAATTCGCCGGGTATTTCGGCGGCCGCACTTCGGCGCATCACGTCGCTGTCGTAGCTTCACCGACTCCGGCCGGATCGGAGACGCCCGGGCCGCTCGAATCGATCACGCCGGCGCCCTCACCGACCGCGGCTCCAAGCGGCGCGCCGCGGATCGCGATCATCATCGACGATTGCGGCTACAGCATTCCGCGCGACATCGTCTTCTTGAAGCTGCCGATCCCCCTTACGCTCTCCATCTTGCCGATGACGCCGCACGGCAAGCAAGTAGCTGTCGATGCGCTGGCCGCAGGCAAGGCGGTTATGCTTCACATCCCTATGGAGCCGTTTTCAAGCGGGGCAAATCCCGGTCCGGGTGAGATCTCGACCGAGATGACTGACGCGCAGATCGACACGCAACTCACCGCCGACATCGCCTCGCTACCGCCGCTGCCGGGCGCGAACAATCACATGGGTTCGAAGGCGTCGAGCGATCCGCGAGTCATGCGCGACGTCATCAATATATTGAAGCGTAACGACATGTTCTTCATCGACTCGATGACCGCGATGACGACGGTCGGCGCGTCCACCGCGCGCGAGCTCGGCGTGCCGACGGCGCAGCGCGACGTCTTTCTCGACGATACCGTGAACGTGCCCTACATCGAGGGCCAGATCAAACAACTCGAAGCGACGGCGAAGAAGAACGGCGAGGCGATCGCGATCGGCCACCCGTTCCCGGCGACGTATCAAGCGCTCGCGGCGATGGTGCCGAAGATGCAAGCTGCCGGCTTCGCCTTCGTCGACGCCAAAACGCTGGTAAAGTAGTAGGCCGACCGAAGCTCAGCTTGGAGCGGTCTAGCTGAGTATGGGTGGAGCGGTCGACCTTTATGGTCGACCGCCACGGTCTAACACCACGGACACGAACCGGACACACCGCGGACTTAAACTGCGGCAATGCCGCGCCGCCGGATGGCCCTCGCGAACCTCGACAAACCACCCGATACGTCGCGGCTCGTCGTTTGCGATGACGGAGCCACTGCATCCGCGATCGAGACTATTCGTGCGCGACTCATGCAGCGCCGCCGATCGCTCTTGCGCAAGACGCCCCCGGCCGGCGACATCGATCGGATTGTCGGATCGCTGCGGCGACTCCAGAGCCCACACATCGCCGCCTACCGGCTCGACGGATCGATCGTTCTATCCGAGCCTTTCAATGCCGTACCGTGCGCCGTCGCGAGAGCGCCGCTGCGTATCGCCACCCGTGCCGCTCGCGCGATGTTCGACGGGCGGCCGCCCGCGAAGGTCGTCAAAGCGCTCGCGTCCTTTGGAGAGCGCGCCATCAGCGCGGCGGTCGCCGGAGGTGTTCGCATCGCCATCGTTCCAGAGAAGAAGCGGTATGCCGAGTTCTCTCGCGCTGTCGCGAGGCTCGTGCCCGGCATCGACGATTGGAGCGCGCCACCCTCCGGGCTATTCGTCGTCGAAGAAAAACGGATCTTGTTGCGCAACCGCGCCATGACGATGACCGTCGCCCACGAATTCGCGCACGCACTTGACTCCGTGCTGGCGAAGAAACCGCGGTCATATTTTTCTTATGAAAGCGACGAGCTGCGTCACTGCTTTGCGACCACGTCAGGGTTCGTCAACGAGTACGCCGCATCGGGCCTCGACGAGTATTTCGCCGAAAGCCTTCGGGCCTATCTCGAGGTGAACGACTCGCGGTGCGCATGGTTGCCGCTCACGCGGTTCGAGCTCAAGGCGCGCGACCCGAAGATGTTCGCGCTTATCGAAAAAGTGCTCGGATCGGGATTTTCAAGGCTGGGCTAAGGGCCAGGGCCATCGTCAGTCGCATCGAGCGTGCTCCGCACGGTGCTTGGCCAGAGATAGAAAACTGCGATCGCCGCGAACAGCAAAATGGCCCCGAGCGGACTCACAAACGCGAGCAGGCTGCCGCCTATGTATACCGCTGGGCCAAGACTGTTCCATGCATTTCGCTTTTTCAAAAAGCCGATGACGCTGCCCTTATCGCCCGGCGGCAGCATCATGACGTAGAACAAGACGTTGAAGCAGGCGGACAGCGCGAGAAACACGAGTCCGTAAAACGCCGTCGTCGAGGGGATCATGCCCTCACGCGCGATGAGCAACGTCGTGAACGGCACGAAGCAGACGAATGAAAGCAGCAGCAGATTGGTGATAAGCGCCGCATACGTTATGCGACGGGCGTTGTGGAACAACGCGTAGTGGTTGAACCAGACGATGCCGATCGAAGCGAAGCTCGCCCAATAGACAAGGAAGTCCGGCCACATCGCGATGAGCGCGGGCACGAGCGTCGCATCGTTCGGCGACGCAAGATCGGGCGGACGGAGTTCTAAGACGAGCAGCGTTATCGCGATCGCAAAAACCCCGTCGCTGAACGCTTCGAAGCGCTCCTTCGAGATCGCGATGCTCTTGCCGTGTTCGTGATCGCCCATCGAGGCGCTATTGGTGCGCGAACGCGATGTCGACCTGCAAAGGTCGAGCGGCCTACCTGTAGAGGATCAATGTCAGGAGCACCGCCCAGTTGACGACATGCCCCGTCCA
>DASQJC010000324.1:0-3290 GCA_035631255.1 Candidatus Eremiobacteraceae bacterium
GCCCATCAGCACGAGGCCCGGGCCGTGCGGCACCAAGTGGCTTGGCGCGGGATTTCCCGCACGGGCGAAGATGGTGAGACCGCTAGATGCGCGCGCCGGCAGCCCGGACGCGACCGCGAGCGCTACTGCGATGAGTGTGACGAGTGCCCGAGTCGCGCTCATGTGATTGGTTAGACGCTGAGTTCAGTGTCGGCGCAAAGAAAACGTGACCGTCTTTCCGCTCGACGTGATCGTACCCGACACCGGCAAGCCGTTGTTGTTGTCATAGACGACGTCCGCCGCGAACGAGACCGGATCCGTCGTGGCTTGCATCCAGAGGGCGGTGCTCACCTCGTGGAGGGTCAACATGCTCCCGTTGGCCGCGGTCAGGGTCAGTCGAGTGCTTAATAGCGTCTTTTGCCCGAAACGGTAGTGGTCCCAAGTGGGCGTTTGATCGAGCGTATGACCGTCCCCGATGTGTTTCGCGAAGAAAGAGAATATCGCGACCGCAGTCGCATCAAGCTGCTGGTTGCCGAAATCCAAAGCCCCGTCGGGTGAAATGGATCCGAAATAGCGCTGCTCGGGCGTCGCATCACCCCATGACTCCTCGCCACGGACGCCGACGTAGTTGTCCGCACGCGAGAACACGTCAACCCTGAACGTCCCCGAATCGGCGCTCCCCGAATCGGTCCGGTCAAGCTCGAACGTGTAAGTGGTCAGGGGCGAGACGCCTTCTTTGTCCAGGTAATCGAACTGTTGCCGCGTCAAAGCCGCATCGGTCGCAGACTGTATGGCCAAGGTCAGATCGGACTCCGACATTTCGCCCTCTGCGGCGTAGCGCACGATGCCGTCCGATCCGATGATAATCGTCGTTGGGAACTCGTCGATGCCAAGCTGCGCTTCGACCTTCCCTCCATCATCGAGCAGAATGGGATATGCCGTCATGTGTTGGGCGTCCGTGAACTTTTGGACCACCGCCGGCTTTTCGTTGAAATCGATGCCGACAAAACCGATGTTGTCTGGATGAACCTCTTCGGCGACTTTGACGAATCCCGCCGTTTCAGCTTGGCACGGCGGGCACCACGTCGCGAAGAAATTGACGACGAGCGCCTTGCCCTCGATATCGTGCAACGAGGTAGATGCGCCGGCGACCGAGTTGAGCGTGAAGTCGGACATGTACAGTCCGGGCGCCGGGCCTGCGAGTGAAGGCTCGGCCGTCGACGTCGAAGTCGCGACGGGCGACGCGCTTGGACCTGCGGCCAGCGAAGGTGATGGCGAAGCAACCGATTTCGACACGTAAGAAGATGCGAAATACGCGAATATGGCGACGACGAGAAACGCCTTCACAGAAGTGGCGTTGGGTCCAACCGAGCGCTAGTCCTGTTGACGGCAGCGCACTAGAGGAGTCGCCGGCGGCGGGCGTTTTCAGCACGTTATCAAGTTGATATGATAGAATGCGCGCCGGAGGGCTATCCCTATGCATCAGACCCTGCTCGCAATCGTGTCTGCGCTCTCGATATTTACCCTGTCACCACGATCTGGTCCGCACGAGACCGTGCTCCACAAGTTCCAGGCCGGGTTCGACGGGTTCGAACCCCGGGCCGGCGTCGTCTTCGATCGCGCCGGCAACTTCTACGGCACGACGTTCTGGGGCGGTGGCTCGAGCGGAGCGGGCACCGTTTACGAAATGACCCCGCCGTCGCAGCCGGACGGTGCGTGGACGGAGACGGTCATCCATCGCTTCTCGTACAGCAGCATCGACATGGGGCTGTCGCCGTGGGGCGGCCTTGCGATCGATAAGAACGGAAACCTGTTCGGCACCGCGTGGCTCGGCGGTAGTTGCGGATCGTGCGGGCTCGTCTTCGAGCTCTCGCCTCCGAAGCAACCTGGAGGCCGCTGGAAATATCAGATCATCCACGATTTCCAAGATGACGGTTTCGATGGGATCAATCCGCGCGCGAACGTCACGATCGATGCGCAGGGCACGCATCTCTTCGGCACGACTGCATCGGGCGGCACGGGTCCTTGCGTCGGCGGCTGCGGCGCGGTTTTCGAGCTGAGCTTGAATGGCGGGATCTGGGCTGAGAACGTCCTCCACAGTTTCCCCGCGCACGGCTCCGGGTTCGAAGCCTCCGGCGGTACCGGTGGCGGGGTTGCGCTCGACGCGAGCGGCAACGCGTACGGCACCACCTACGAAGACGGCCTCGGCCTCGGCACGGTCTTCGAACTCTCCCCGCCGGTCAACGGCACGCATTGGTCGTACCAGAACATCTACGCATTCAAAAACCAAGCGGACGGTTTCGATCCAACGGACGGCGTCAGCTTCGACGCGAGCGGCGATCTCTTCGGCACGACGAGCATGGGCGGCGTGCAAGGATGCTACGGAACGGGCTGCGGCTTGGTGTTCCGGCTGCACCGTAATCTGAACGGAACATGGGGAAAGACGACGCTCTACGCCTTCAAAGGTCTTGGTGACGGCGGCACACCCGCAGCCGGCGTCATCGTCGGTGCGAACGGCGACGTGTACGGAACGACGCAGATCTGGGGCACCGGCAACGGCTGCACCGGCTCGGGATGCGGCGTCGCGTTCGTGCTGAGACGATCCGGCGGCGCGTGGAACGAAACTGTGCTCCACACATTTCTTCATGGCGGAGATGGATACGTTCCATACGGCGAGCTCGTATTCGGTTCTGACGGAAACCTGTACGGAGCGACGCAGTTCGGCGGCAAACCGTCGTGCTCCGATGGATTTGGATGCGGCACGGTGTTCTCGCTGACGCCGTGATGTAGGGGCAATGCACGCTTCGCGACGAACCGCTCGGTCGATGATGGTCGGGCGGTTTTTCTATCGCCGCCTATGACGTATATCGAGGGGCGAATATGGATTTGAAGAAAACGGCTTTCGGGCTCGTCGTCTGCGCTTTGATCTTTGCTCCGTCAGCTGCGCGCGCAGCCGCGTCAGATCAAACTGCGGTGATGTCGGTCGTGCGTCAATACATCGACGGGTTCAACAAAGCGAACCTAAAAGAGATGGCGTCGACGTGTGAGCCATCGGCGGCACTGATCGACGATTTCGCGCCGCACATCTGGACCGGCGCGAATGCCTGCGCGAATTGGTTCAAAGATTTCACCGCCTGGGCTAAATCGAACCACTACACCGAGAATACCGTCATCCTGAGCAAACCGTGGCAACTGATGGTGGACGGCGACTATGCGTATGTCGTCGTGCCGGCGAAGTACACGTGGCTTCAAAACGGCAAACCCGGTCAGTTGCTGGGTTCGGTCTATACGCTTGCTCTCCAAAAGACGAA
>DASQJC010000325.1:0-2814 GCA_035631255.1 Candidatus Eremiobacteraceae bacterium
GATGGCTGGCCGATTTCGTGCGTGGTCGCAAAGGGGAGTGGCCAGACGCGGGCGCTCGCCTGCGTGTTTATGCGATAGCAAGCGTCGTCCTCATCTCGAGCGTTGCCGCCGTCATGGGTGAGCTTCTCCATTGGTCTGCCAGTAGCCCCATCAACCTCTTCGGCGACACAGTCTCCATCGGCGCTGGCATCGGTTTGTTTTTTCGAAGCAAGGCAAGCTACATCGTGACTTATATATTCGCATTGATCCTCACCATGACGAACTCGATCGCGGCGGTCGTGATCCCATTGATCGCTTTTCTCGTCGCACAATCGCAAGATAGTACCGCGATTGATCTGACCTTCTTCATTTACATCTGGATCGTGTACTGGCTCGCCGCACTCGCTATCATTTATGTATGGGCATTCATCCCCACGTATGAGTTTTTCAAGGCGATCGGGCGGCGTATCGCCGAGCCGCTCTCCGGGCTATATCTGCTCGGCGCTTTATTTACGGTCGCCTGGTCTATCACCGGCGCTATTGTTGGTATTTCGAATGTCCAGACCTTGATAAGCAAAGCGGCTCTTCCGCGCGTCTCCATGCTTACGCTGATCATGCTGCTCCTATTGCCGGCGTTGCCCTTTGGTTTTTGGATGTATACGACGCTTCGCAGCCGGGCGGTGCGCGACGCGTTCGACCTTCCTTAGATAGGCAACGCTTGCGGCAACTTTTCCCGTCAACGTGACGTTGAGCGGTTATGCGTCCCCGCGTAAAAGCCGAGGCCTCCGTTAGGGCTTGCGAAGGCCTCGACTCAGGCGGGCACGGGCGCCCGTCGTCATATCAATTCCTTCGTGACGTCACGGCCGCCCATGCGGAAGCCGCCTTGCTATCGGACGCGCCGCTGACAGCGCGAGCAATTTTGTCATTGTTTTGGCAGTTTGTACCGCGGATTGTGGCGCCTGCACGCTAGGATATGAGGCACAAGACACCTAGGCGCGCGAGGTCACGGTCGGGACACGCCGAAATAAATACTACATAACAACGGCAGCGAGGGGCCAGCCGTGGACAATCAAGCATACGCTCAACCTCTAGATGCGACGGACGTAGCCGCACGACACCTCCTCCACAATATGCGCAACGCGAAAGCGCTACGGGCGAATCCGCTCGTCTCGCACCTTCTCGCTGCGGATAGGGAAAGCGCGGAACAACTACCCGACCGCGTCGTCGTCTCGCGAGTCGCGCAAGCAGTCGCAGCCGTCTTGCGAGAGCTCGATCCCGCCGAAGGAAATCCGTTCGACGGCGATCGGTCGCATCGTCAAGCGGAAATCGTCAGACGTTGCGTCATCGGCACGGAGCCGTACAAAGCGGTCGCACGCGATCTCGGCATTTCGCTGAGAACGCTCTTCCGCGATCTCGACGGCATCCGTCTGCGGCTCGTCGAAGATCTGCCGAGATATGCGCCGCCAGTTCCGGCGGTAGTCAATCTCGGCGACAACTTCGATCTCGAGTTGCGCTACGCACACCTGCTGCGCAATATGGGCCGTTTCGATGACGCTTTAGGCGTCCTCGATCAGGTCGCCAACAATTCGGCGTCGCACCTGCAGCGGGCCCGCGCGTTCAACGCCGCAGCGATGACACTCGTCGACTCCGGCTTCACCGAAAAAGCGACAACCGCGGTTGAAAATGCCAAGCGGATGCTCGCGACCAGCGAGTCGCCGAGCGACATGCAAAACGCGATCGTCGAATGCGACCTCGATCTCGCATCGGCGACGATCTCGCGCGTCCGCGGCGAGACGCCGGCGGCGTTCCAAGGCTACGACCTCGCTGCGATAAAGGCGGGCCGCCTTCTCGGCGACGTTCCGGTCGGCGCGACGGACGTCTTGGTCCGCGCGCATGCTAACAACGCGGTCCTTCGCTGGCTCACGGGCGATATCGAGAGCGCGGGGCGCGCAGTCGACACCGCCTGGACTGCCATCGAACGTCTCGACGACCCGCCGGATGATGCGCATTACGCGCTGCTCGCGGCGTCGTCGATGGTCCATCTCGTCAAAGACGGCGACGTCGCATGGGCGATGCGCGAAATGTCAGCTGCCGCGGTCCTTGCAGAACGGCGCGGCATGCTGCACGACGCGCTCATGGCGCTCGGCTGGCTTGCGAGCATGGAACGTCTCAACGGCAACTCCAAAGGCGCGGCTGAGACGACGCGACGGACGATCGGCATTGCGCGCGCGACGATGAAAGGCACCGAATTCGCACTGCTGAGCGCGGCAGCTGCGGAAAGCGAAGCCGAAGTCGGACAGTTCGACACGGCCCGCAGTCTCATCGATGAGGGTCGTTCTCGCGTCGAACAGGGCGGCGCCGGTTGGGCGAGGCTCGAACTCGCTGAAGCGGCGTTGCTATTACTGTCACGTCGATTCGTCGAAGCGCTCGCCGCATCGCTGCGCGCGGGCGAGGCGATGCAGCGACAAGGCAAGGCCGGATTCGTGGGCTACGCGTGCCTCATCCGCGCGCTCGCACACGAAGGCCGCGGCGAACGCGCGCAAGCGCTGCTCGCCGTTCGCGAAGCGCTCCCGCTCATCGAACGCTTCGGCAAGTCGCCGGAGCTCGTCGCGGCATATGAGCTGTCAGCGAGGCTCACCGGCAATCGGACGCATAAAGCGAACGCACTCGATCTTGCAAGGCTATTGCGCGGCTGACAACCTAGTGCCAACCTGATGCGGTGTGCCGCACCCCCGTGCTATACTCGAGTCCGGCACTCCTAACACCCACCCCTGGTGCGAGCTCTACGTCCTGTGCTCGCACCTTTTATTTTGTTCGGCCCCTTTGATCCACGAT
>DASQJC010000326.1:0-4520 GCA_035631255.1 Candidatus Eremiobacteraceae bacterium
CTTCATCCGGGATGTCGAGGTTGAATTCGGTCTCGAGCGCCATGACGAGCTCGACCTGGTCGAGCGAATCGGCGCCGAGGTCGTCCGTGATGGAGGCGTCGAGCGTCACTTCATCCTCGTCCACGCCGAGCTGCTCAACGATGCACTTCTTCACTTTGTCGAACACTGACATCAGGCTATACCGACCTCCTAGTGATTGTGGTGTTGGAAGCGGGGGTTCCTAGAAGCGAGCCGCGAGTCCTCGGTCTTCGCGACTTACGTCGCCCCTACATATGAAGGCCGCCGTCGACCGCGATGACTTGTCCTGTGACGTAGCTCGCGGCGTCGCCGGCGAGGAATAGCGCGACTCCCGCCACCTCTTCGGGCGACCCGAAGCGGCCGAGGGGCACCTTCGCCAGATATCGCTCCTTGACGGCGTCGGTCAAGGACCGGGTCATCTCGGTCTCGACGAAACCGGGTGCGATCGCATTCACGCGGATGCTCCTCGAGCCGAATTCCTGCGCGAGCGACTTCGTCAACCCGATGACGCCCGCTTTCGCAGCGACGTACGCGCTCTGCCCGGCATTGCCCATGAGCGCGACGACCGACGAGATGTTGATGATCGCACCGCTTCGTTGGGCGAGCATCACTTTGCCGGCCGCCGATCCGAGATAGAACACGCTCTTGAGATTGATCGCGATCGCCTCATCGAGCGCATCCCAGCGCATCCGAAGGATGAGCGCGTCGTACGTCTTGCCCGCGTTGTTGACGAGGACGTCCAGCTTGCCGAGCGCGGCCTTCGTCTCGTCGACAAGTTTTTGCGCCTGCGCCTGATCGGAGACGTCGGCCGCGACGACGTGCGCCTTGCCGCCATCTGCTTCGATCTCGCGGCGGACAGCCTCGAGCGGTTCCGCGCGCCGGCCGTTGAGCACGAGCGTCGCGCCCGCTCGCGCATATGTCAGCGCGATCGCCCGGCCTATACCCGTGCCCGCGCCGGTGACGAGCGCTCCCTTGCCTTCCAACGGCCGCCCAAGCGTCACGCGGGAATGCTTTCAGCCGCAACGGAGAGTTTCGACAGTCCGCCCGGATCGGCGACATGGAACACGCGGCTGCTCTCGACACCATCGAGGCGCGCCATCATCGGCGCAAGGACGCGCGTCGCGCCGCATTCGACGATGATATCGGGCTGCATCGCCGCCAATGCGACCGCAGCTTCGTGCCAGCGCACGCGAGCGCTCAGGCTCGCGATGAGACAACGTCGGATCTGTTCGACGCTTGCATACGGCTCGACATCGACGTTGCTGATCACAGCGAAAGACGGTACCGTCATCGGCGCCGCTTCGACGTGCTTTGCGAACGCCGGCACTGCCGGCGCCATGAGCGGGCTGTGCCACGCTCCCGAGACGTTGAGCATCACGACGCGCTTCGCTCCGGCGGCACGCGCGAGTTCGCATGCTGCGTTCACTCCTGCGACGTCACCCGAGACGACGATCTGGACCGGCGCGTTGAGATTCGCGACGTCGACACGCGCCCCGCTCTGAGCACGAGCTTGCGCGCATATCTCTTCGACTTGCGTCTGTGCGAATCCGATGAAGGCTGCCATCGCGCCGGGCGCAAGATCGGCTGCGGCTCCCATCGCGATCGCGCGCTCGTTGACGAGCGCGACCGCATTCTCGAGCGACAGGGAACCGGCGATCGTCAGCGAGCAATACTCACCGAACGAGTGTCCGGCCGACACGAGCGGCGTTAGCCCGAGAGTCTCGACAGCGCGATAGATCGCGACGTTCGCCGTGAAGATCGCCGGCTGGCTGACGCGCGTTTCGCGCAACTCGTCATCGGTCGCGGTCTCGCACGTCCGCAAGACGTCCCAGCCCAGAACAGTGGAAGCGCGATCGAACGTCTCACGCGCTGCCGGAAACGCACGCGCGACCTCGACGCCCATGCCCGTCGCTTGCGAGCCCTGCCCTGGGAAGACGATGCCGAGACTTGGCAATCTGTCGACCTACGCCGTCGCGACGCGTGCCGGCTGTTCGGCCTTTGCGTACTTCGCGGGGACTTTGCCGACGCGAGCGCCATCCCAGCGCCAGACGTTCGCGCCCCACGAAAGGCCGCCGCCGAATGCGACGAGCACGACGATGTTGCCGTCCTTCACGCGACCGGCCTCGACCGCTTCTGCGAGCGCCAGCGGGATCGACGCCGACGATGTGTTGCCGTATTCTTGGATGTTGACGATGCACTTATCCGGCGACACTTTGAGCATCTTCACGGTCGCGTCTATGATGCGCGAGTTCGCCTGATGGGGGACGACGAAGTCGATGTCATCAGGCGTGAGGCCCGCCTGCGCAAGCGCCGCAGTCGTCGAAGCGGCCATCATATTGACGGCGACTTTGAAGACGCTCTGCCCCTGCATGTGCACGAAGCCGAGACGCTTGTCGTGGAACTCGCCGTTGACGCTCGAATATGGCGTCCGGCTTCCGCCGCCAGGCAGATAGAGCACGGTCGGATCGGCACCGTCCGCGCCGAGACTCGCGCCGAGGAACCGGTCTTCTTTCGTGCGCTCTAAAACGGCAGCGCCTGCGCCGTCGCCGAACAGCACGCACGTCGAGCGGTCGGTGTAGTCGACGATCTTCGAAAGCGTTTCCGCTCCGATGACGAGCACCGACTCGAACATGCCGCCGCGTATGAGCGATGCTGCGGTCGTCAACCCGTAGACGAAACCCGAGCAGGCGATCGAGATATCGAACGCGGGCGTACCTGCGAGGCCGAGCCGGTCGCCGACGAGGCACGCAGTCGCGGGGAACAGATAGTCAGGCGTCGCCGTCGCGACGATTATCGCGCCGATGTCTTTCGGCTCGCGACCCGCAGCATCGAGCGCGGCGAGCGCCGCGGGCACCGCGATGTCGGATGTCGCTTGATCGGGTGCTGCGATATGGCGCCGGCGCATGCCGGTGCGTTGGACGATCCAATCGTCTGTTGTATCGACGAGGCGCTCGAGGTCTTGATTCGTCAGCACGCCCGCGGGAGCGTAACTGCCGATGCCTGCGATGCGAACGCCATGCACGAGTCGCTGCTACGCCTTCGCCCCGGCCGTCTCGTCCGGTCGGGTGACGGCAGCGCGGCCATTGTAGTAGCCGCAGTTGCTGCACGCGTAATGCGGCCGGCGCGGCTGGTGGCACTGTGGACAAGTCGAGACGGCAGGCGCCGCCGTCTTCCACGTGCTGCGTCGCGAGCGGGTGTTCGCCTTGCTCCGTTTTTGTTTCGGGTTTGCCATGGCTCTCCGGTTTCCGGTCGAGCTAAAGCTCGACCGCTACAGGCATTCGGTCGGTATTAGTTCTTGTCGCGTTCTTGTAGCAGGCGGGACAGGCCTGCCAGCCGTTCGTCGACGACCTGTTCTTTGCACGCGCAATCGGTCACATTGCGGTTGCCGCCGCACACAGGACAGATGCCTTTGCAACGTTCGTCGCATACGGCCGCCATCGGCTCATCCACCTCGAGCAGCTGCACCACGAGGTCGTCGAGGTCGATGCTCCTATCGACGAGCGGCGATACATCCGAGAAGAGCGCATCTTTCGGCGCGACGTCTTCGCTGAACGCCTCTTCGATCGCCACCTTCGTCTGACGTTTGAAGTCCTCGAGGCAGCGCACGCACGTCTCGGCCTCGACGCCTACGACGTGACCTTCCATATACACGCCGTGCGTGATCGGTTCTATCGTCGCGACGACGCGCACGCCATCGGGATAGCGAGCGCCGACGTCACCGGCCGGCCGAACGACTTGATCGACCTCGATGGCTTCGACGTCGTGGCCGAAGAGACGATCGACAGGAATTTTCAAGAGGGGAGCCTTGCGCATACGAAAGCCCGGCCGCGAGGGCGGGCTGTTGAAATCGACCCGCTTATTATAGAAAAGCGGGCGCTTGATGTCAAATAGTTTTACGGCTCGGGACGGACCTATTCAGTTCGAATGACCATAATCAGCTCGACTGAAGCGATTCGAGCGCCTTCACCGCGTCGTCGAAGGACGACACCGGGATGATCTGGATCCCCGACGTTCCTTTTATCTCTGAGTAGTTCTGTGTGGGGACGAGAAATACGGTCGCACCCGCGTGCTTTGCGGCTTGCAGTTTCTCTTTCGTTCCTTCGATAGGATCGACTTTGCCGCTCAGTTCGAGCACGCCGGTTCCCGCGACCATCCGGGCCGGTCCGAGATTGTTGCCGGTGAGCGTGCGATAGATCTGCAGCGCGAACATGAGGCCCGCGGACGATCCGTTGATGTCATGGACATCATACTTCACGGGAATCGGCACGGTGTAGGCGCCGGGATCGAAGCTGACGATCATACCGAAGCGAGGCCGCCCTTGGATCGTCGCCGTCTTGCACGTCACGGTCTCGTGCGCCGCGCCGCGGATCAGCGCGAAGCGATACGCGCTGCCTGTCGCCTTCGATTTCGTCGCATCGGTCACGGCGCCGATCGTCGTGACGAGCTTGCCATCGACCGCGACGATGCGGTCTCCGAGGCGCAAACACGACGCTGCCGGCGTC
>DASQJC010000327.1:0-7848 GCA_035631255.1 Candidatus Eremiobacteraceae bacterium
CACATCTGACCGTATGATGCGACGCGCGCCGCCGCGATGCATCGGTCATCCGGGCGATGACGGCCTAGAAAAGAGGATAGGTCGACGCGGGGTAGCCCGACGGGAGGTAGGGGCGCGGTAGGCGCAACACACTGCGCTTGATGGATGTTGTCTACGTCATCCTTGGTCTGTTTGGAGCCGCCTGGATCCTGAACGACATCTTCAAGGCGGTGTTGGTCCCGCGCGCCGTTTCGGGGCCGAACAGGATCAGCGTCTTCTTCGCGCGCTTCGCGTTTTTGACGATGCGCCGCCTCGCAGCCATCGCACCGCCCGAGTGGCGCGAGGACATGCTCGGGCCGCTGCCCCCGTTATATTTCATCCTGCTCCTCGGCATCTGGCTGCTTGGGCTCGCGATCTCGTACGCGCTCATTCTCTGGGGTCTCCGCGATCAGGTGCAGCCAGCATTGCCGGACTTCGGCTCGGCCGTGTATTTCTCGGCGACGAGCCTGTTGACGATCGGGTATGGCGATTTCGTCGCGACGAGCGGTTGGACTCGCGTTATCTCACTGTTCGCCGGTGCAAGCGGCATCGGAACGGTCGCCGTCGCGATCACGTTCCTGTACTCGATCATCGGCGCTTTCCAACAGCGTGAACGCTTCGTCGTCATCCTCGACACTCGTGCCGGAGCGCCGGCCTCGGGAGTCGCGCTCCTCGAGACGTACGGAGCGCTTGGCATGATGCACGACCTGTCGAACCTTTTCCGCGACAGCGAGCTTTGGGCCGCCGACGTCCTCGACAGCCACCTCGCCTATCCGATCCTCATGGCATTTCGATCGAGCCACAAAGACGAATCGTGGGTCGCTGCACTCGGTGCGCTGCTAGACGCCGCAGCGGTGCTCGTGACAGTCGCTGTACCCGATGATGTGCCGATCGGAGCGGCGCGGCTTTTCCTCGACGTCGGAACGCATCTGACGCACGACCTCGACGCATATTTCGATCTGCCGGGAAACGCACCGGAACCGACGACGCAGGCGCAGCGCGAGATCGTGCGCACGCGACTGAATCGCGTCGGTTTCGTCATCCGTGACGACGACGAGTCGTGGAAGCAATTCGATGAGCTGCGCGCGCAATACGTGAAGCCGCTCGATGGTGTCGGCCGTCGCTGGCTGCATGCGACGGCACAACTGATCGGTGAACGCACAGCGCTGCCGGGTCATAACTGAGAGTTCGTATCCAAGGGGATAGACCGCTCCTCATATTTATATAGCGGAAGGGCGGGTATATCAGGAAATGGAAGGGCGTGGCCCCCTTATCGGCACACGCCGAGAGGAGCGCATGATGCGAGACGTTCTCAATCCCCCCACCACGACTGTCGATTTCAACGATTGGTACCGCCGCAATCGCGAACGATCGACCATGCTCTTCGACATGGTCGACAAGGACGCGTACGCAAGCCGTCCGATCCCGCTGCGTCATCCGGTGCTGTTCTACGAAGGACATCTGCCGGCGTTCAGCTTCATCACGCTCGCCCGCGACACGATGGGCATGAAGTCGGTCGATCCGGAGTTCGAGCGGTTGTTCCAACGCGGCATCGATCCGGCTGATGCGAAGGCGGCGGCCGCAGCGACGAGATCATCCTGGCCGGAGCGCGACGAGATCCTCGCGTTCGGACGAGCCTGCGATGAGGCGATCGCCGAGTGTTTGCGCCAAGCACAGACCGCGCCCGCCGACAGCCGTGCCGTGCAGGCCGCATACACGATCCTCGAGCACGAGCAGATGCACCACGAGACGCTGCTCTACATCTATCATCGCATTCCGCTGCACCAAAAGCGCAAGCCGGCCAACGGTAACGCTCCACTCGACGGGGCTGAGCCGCCGCACGACGTCGTACGGGTCGACGCCGGCGTTGCGACGCTCGGTGCGAAGCGAAACGGAATCCCTTTCGGCTGGGATAACGAGTTCGAAGAACAGCGCATCGACGTTCCGGCATTTTCTGTCGACGCGCACAGCGTCACGAACGCGGACTATCTCGAGTTCGTGAAAGCCGGCGGACCGCCGCCGCCGTTTTGGGTGCAACGAGGCGATGAGTGGCGCGTTCTCGGCATGTTCGAAGAAGTTCCGCTCCGTCGTTCGTGGCCGGCGTATGTCACGCGCGATCAAGCGGTCGAGTATGCGAAGTGGCAGAACGCTCGGCTCATGACCGAGCCCGAATATCATCGCGCCGCTTTTGGAACGCCGCAAGGCGACGAACGGGCACTGCCGTGGGGCGATGCGCCGCCGTCGGGCGAGCTCGGCACATTCGACTGGCAGACGTGGGATCCAGAGCCCGCCGGAACTCATCCAGAAGGTGCGAGTGCATGGGGCGTGCACGACCTCATCGGCAACGGTTGGGAATGGACGGCGACAACGTTCGGTCCGCTCCCCGGTTTCGAGCCGATGGTGACATATCCGCAGTACTCGGCGGACTTTTTCGACGACCTGCACTTCGTCGTGAAGGGCGGTTCGCCGGTGACGTCACGAGAGCTCGTCCGCCGCAGCTTGCGCAACTGGTATCGCTCGGCATATCCATACGTCTACGCGAAGTTCCGGTGCGTCCGTTGACGTTCACCGCATGAGCGAACGCCGCATACTGGTCCTCTCGGAGGCCGACGTCGCCGCTGTCCTCCCTATGCCCGACGTCATCGAGGCCGTCGAGCGCGGCCTTCGAGCGCAAGCGCAGGACAAGGTCGTCCAACCCGTCAGGGTGGCTGTTCGCAACAGCGCCGGGTTTTTCGGGTCGATGCCGTGTTCGATCGAAGGCATCGGTCTCGGTGCGAAGCTCGTCACGTTTTTCCCCGATAACGCGAAGCACGGACTGCACACGCACAACGCGATTGTCGCGTTGCTCGATCCGCTCACGGGCGTTCCGTCGGCGCTTCTCGACGGCCGGCTCATCACCGAGATGCGGACGGCAGCGACATCGGCGATCGCTACACGGGTGCTCGCGCGTGAAGACGCGACCATTGCCGCCATGATCGGCACCGGAGTCCAGGCGCGCTCGCACATCCAAGCGCTTCAGACGATCGGCATGCTTCGCGAGCTGCGCGTCTGGGGCCGCACTCCGGAAAACGCGACCAGGCTCGCCGACTGGGCGACTGGCCTCGGCATCAAGTCATCGGTCGCACCGACGATCAAAGAAGCATGTAGCGGGGCACACGTCATCTGCACGGTGACGCCATCGGCGATCCCGATCGTCGAAGAGACGGACGTCGATCCGGGAACGCACGTCAACGCAGTCGGTTCGAGTGCGCCCTCGATGCAGGAGTTGGCGCCAGCACTCGTCGGGAAGGCTCGGCTGTTCGTCGACACGGTCGAGGGAGCCAAGGTCGAATCGGGCGACATCCTCGCCGCCATCCGCGAAGGCAAGCTGCCGGCAGAGCCCGAGCTCACGCGCCTGTGCGACGTCGTCGTACAGCCGTCGTCCGGGCGCCGTTCCGCCGACGAGATCACGATCTTCAAGTCGCTCGGCATGGCGCTCGAGGACGTCGCATGTGCGGCGGTCGCGGTCGATCGCGCGCGGAGCGGCAATGTCGGGACCGAACTAGCGATCTGAAAAAGCGTCACAACGCGTCGACCGGCGGTGCTCTATAGGTCGATACAGGGCACGACCGGGAGGCGAAGCGATTGGCCTGGGCGTTGACAGTCGAAGAAGCGATGCACGTGCGGACGGATGCCGAGGCATTCGAGTCGTTGTATCTCGCGGAATATCCTCGCATCCATGCGATCGCGAGGCGGACCGGCCTGGACGCGGATGAGTCCGAGGATGTCGCACAAGAGACGTTCGCGCAATACCACCGTTCGCATGCGGCGGATGCGCCGTACGCAGTCGCGTGGCTGCGCCGCGCCGTCGTCCATCTCGCGCTGAACGCAATCCGCTCGAGACGGCGTCGCGAGGCGCGCGAGGAGCGCGACCATAGAACGGGCGTGCCGGTCGCTCCGGACGCGACGGAGTCGGATCCGCCCGCGAGGCTCGAGAGCTCAGAGCGTTCGGCGGCGGTTCGCGCCGCGATGCGCAAGCTCTCGGAACGCCATGCGTCCGTCCTTGCCCTGCGGTATTCTGGGATGTCGTACGCCGAGGTGGGCGCGGCGCTCGGCATTCCGGTCACTCATGTCGGATCGGTGCTTCGCCGAGCGGAATCGGCGTTCAAAAAGGAGTTCGAACATGCGTCACGCTGAGGATGGTGCGCTGCGCCGGATGATCGACGAGCCCTTTGCGGTCTCGTCTGACGTGAAGCGTCACATAGATGCGTGCGCGCAGTGTCAAGCGCGCGCGGCGATCATCGCCGACGACGCGAAGGTCGCGTCGACGGCGCTCGGGGACGTTGCGGGTAGGTCTGTCGATACGGCAGCGGCATACGAGCGATTCAACGAGCACGAAAAAGCGTCAGGCCGCGGTGTCGCAAGCTTGGATTTGCGACGGATCATGAACGGCCGCCAGCGTCGCTACGTCGCGCCGGCGATCGGTGCGCTCGCGGCCGCCGCGGTCGTCATCGCGTTCGTCTTCACGCCGATCGGAACTCTCGCGCAGAACTTCCTGACCATCTTCGAGCCGCATACGTTCGTCGCGATCAACGTGTCGAAAGGCGAACTCCAATACATGCCGGATCTCAAGTCGTTCGGCACGATGACGCAGGAAGGCGCGACGCAGCATCGCGAGGTCGGTTCGGCGGCGCAAGCATCGGCGCTGACGCGCATCCCGGCTCGGCTGCCCGCATACTTGCCGTCGAGCCTGCCGCGCGGCGCGCACTACTATGCCGTCTCGCCGGTGTCGGCGGCATTTCAGTTCAGCGCGGTTCGCGCTCGGGCGTATGGGGCGTCGATCCATCGAGCGATCCCGCCGATGCCCGCCGGCCTCGACGGCAGCGTGCTTACGCTCCACGCCGGTCCGATGATCGTCATCACGTACGGAGAGCAACTGCCATCGGCTGCGGTTCGCCATAGTGCCGCCGAGCAAGTCCGGTCTGGCGGTGGGGCCGACGAAGATTCCATACCGACGGCCGTGTCGAACGGACACACGTATATGGCCGTCGAGCCGCTCATGCGCGCAGCCGGTTTCCCCTATCGCATCGAAGGCATGAAGCTCGAGGTCGAAGGCAAACCGTTTCCCGGCACGCTTGTCGAGATTCACGGAATGCCGATGGCAGACGCGAAACAAATCGCAGACTTTATTCTTCAGTTCGGTCACGGAGATGACCAGAACCAAGAGGTCCAGCGGGAACAGCATGACGACATCTCCGACCTGCCGCCGCTCGTCATCGTCGAGGCGGTTGCGCCGCGCGTGTACTCGACCGGCGCGACGACGCGGGAAATCGAAGGCTACCTGCTCTCGATGCCGGGAGTAGCGCCGCAGCTCGCCGACGAAATCCGCGCCATCGGCGACCCGAGCACGACGATGCCGATCCCGGTGCCTATCGACAAGTCGTATTCGCAACAAGTCTCGATCGACGGCACTCGCGGGCTCGCGATCGGCGACAACACGGGCGTCGGCGGCATGATCCTCTGGCAGAAGAACGGGATCGTGTACGGCGTCTGCGGCGGCATGCAGCAGCAACAGCTCATGGAGGTCGCACAATCGCTTCGATAGGCGCATGACGGCGACCGTAGCGCGCGAGGGGTCCGCATCAGCAGGCCCCTCGCCCGCTATTCATACGGTCGATCTCGCAAAGCACTACGGCGACGTCGCCGCGCTGTCGGCGCTATCGATGAGCGTGCCCCGCGGTGAGGTCTTCGGTTTTCTCGGACCAAACGGCGCGGGCAAGACGACCGCCGTCAAGCTGCTGCTTGGTTTGACGTTTCCGACCGGCGGTGAAGCGTTCGTCCTCGGCGCTCCGATCGGCGATCGCGAGACCCGCCGCAAGATCGGCTACCTGCCGGAGCTTTTCCGATATCAGGACTGGCTCAGCGCGAGCGAAGTGCTTGCGTTTCATTGCGTCCTCGCGGGCGTCGCGAAGAGCGCGCGAACGAAACAGATTCATAACGCTCTCGAGACCGTCGGTCTCGCGAAGCGTGCATCCGATCGTGTCGGTTCGTATTCGAAGGGCATGCAGCAGAGGCTCGGACTCGCCGTCGCGCTCATCGGTGAGCCGGAGCTGATCCTGCTCGACGAACCGACTTCAGCGCTCGACCCGGTCGGGCGGCGAGAGGTGCGCGACGTGTTGCATTCACTCAAACAGCGCGGCGTCACCGTTTTCCTCAACTCGCACCTGCTCACAGAGGTCGAACAGGTCTGCGACCGCGTCGCGATCGTCGACCGGGGCCGTGTCATCGCGATAGGACCGCTCGCTGAGATAACCGGCGACGGCTGGTCGGTACGGATTCGCCTCGTACGTTCGTCGCCCGAGCTGCTCGAAGCGCTACGCCCCTTCGGACAGCCGGCAGAAGAAGAAGATGGGACCGCGATCGTGATCCGAGGGGCTTCGCCCGACCGGGTGCCGGATGCCATCGCCGCGCTCGTGCGTGCGGGCGCCCGAATCACGGCAGTCGAGCCGAACCGCCGATCGCTCGAAGATCAGTTCATCCGTCTGCTTCACGGGTCTGCAGATGCCGCTGCTCGCGATCGCTAGCCTGACGCTGCGCGAGGCAGCGCGGCGCCGCGTCATCCTCGCGGTCGCACTCTTGTCGCTCATCGTCATCGGGCTTTCCGCGTGGGGCTTCGAGCGCTTGCACACGATGTCGGTCGTACAGGGCCGGCCGTCACCGTCGGAAGCGGCAGCGACGTATGCGCTCCTCACGGTCATGCTCGCGCAGATGTTCAGCTTCGTGCTCGCCGTGGGGGCGGCGTTTCTCGCTGCGCCGTCGATCGCGGGCGAAGTCGAATCGGGCGTCGCGCTTGTGGTCTTGCCGAGACCGATCCGGCGCAGCGACGTGCTCCTCGGCAAATGGCTTGGCCTGTCGGTGTTGCTCGCACTCTACGCGCTCGGAGCGGGTGGACTCGAGCTCATGGTCGTCAAGCTCATCACGGGTTACGCGCCGCCGCATCCGTTCATCGCTCTCGGCTTCATCGCGTTCCAAGGCATAGCGCTCTTGACGCTTGCGCTTGCTTTGTCGACACGCCTCGCCTCGATCACCGGCGGCATCGTCGCGCTCGTCATGTACGGCGTCTCGTGGCTCGCGCAGCCTGGGGCGACGGCGGCTGCGATCTTCCATAATGAGGGGTTGCAGCACGCGTGCACCGTGATCACGCTGCTCGTGCCCACCGGCGGTCTCTGGCGAGGAGCGGCCTTCGCGCTCGAGCCCGTCTTGATCGCCGCCATGAGCGGAACGACGCAAGGTGCCAACCCGATCACCGTATCGAATCCGCCGACGACGCCGTTCTTGTTCTGGGCTGCCGGCTGGATCGTCGTCGTCTTGCTACTGGGCATTCGCAGCTTCAACAAACGCGACATATAGAGCGCGGCGGTCGAGATAAATCTCGACCGCTCCTTGATTAGGAGACGCAGTTCACAGGCGCGCCCAAGATTCCGCCGCTATGCTGGCAAAGATGCTCGACATGGACGGCAACGGCGCCAAAGTCCTCGCGATCGATGACGAGCGGAACATCCGCGAGATGCTCCAGCTCGGGCTCGAGCGCAAAGGCTTCGTCGTGCGCTGTCTGCCGGACGGGCGATCGGTCGGCGACATCATCGATGGTTGGCAGCCCGACGTCGTCTTGCTCGACGTCATGCTGCCGTTCGCGGATGGGTTCTCGCTCCTGCCGACGATCCGCAGCCATACGCAAGCGCCGATCATCATGCTGACGGCGAAAGGCGACGTCGACGACAAGATCACGGGCCTCCAGCTCGGCGCCGACGATTATCTCGCAAAACCGTTCGCGCTCTCGGAGCTCATCGC
>DASQJC010000328.1:0-2304 GCA_035631255.1 Candidatus Eremiobacteraceae bacterium
AGCGTAGAGGTGTTGCGCGCTCGCGTCGCCCGGACAACTGAGATCGCGACTTCGCGATCCGCGCCACCAGACGAACGTCATCGTTCCGAACGACGCGCTCTTCATGCACATGACGACGCGGAGCTGCGAGAGCGGCATGCCGCTGGTCGCGTCTTCGAAGAACTTCGACGCCAATTTTGGATCGATGCTCGACGTCGCGCGCTGCGCGCCCCAGATATACTCGGCGCTTCCCGACCGTTGCAGTACGATCCGATAGCCGGCGGCATTCGTCGATCCGGTATTGAGGATCACCGCCGCCCCTTTTGGCACGGGAAGATACGGCACGGGCGCGGCCGCCGAGGCGACAGTTGTCACCGCGATCATCACGAGGGTTGAGAGAATTGCCGCCTTCATATAGTAGGAACGCACCTCGTCCGCGCATTCGTTACGGGTCAGCGAGAGGCGTTTATCGCGAGCGCGGGAAAACCTGGCCTCCCTGGCCGAAGTGGCGAAACTGGCAGACGCGCAAGTTTCAGGTACTTGTGTCCGCAAGGATGTGCAGGTTCGAGTCCTGTCTTCGGCAAGAAACGCGTCCTTTTCACCATGCCCGGCGCCAAAGCACATGAGGAGTTCGCATGTCTTCTACCCTTGACCGGTCGGCAGTCCAGTCCGAGAAGAACGTCTGGCAGATGGCTCAGGCTCAGCTCGACGACGTCGCGGCGCTCATCGGCCTCGACGCGTCCGTCCATGCATATCTCCGCGTGCCGAAGCGCGTGCTCAGCGTGTCGGTCCCGTGCGAGATGGACGATCACACGCTTCGCGTCTTCGAAGGCTATCGCGTTCAACACAACATGTCGCGCGGGCCGGCGAAGGGCGGCATCAGATTCCATCCAGACGTGTCGCTCGACGAAGTGAAAGCGCTCGCGATGTGGATGACGTGGAAGTGCTCGCTCGTCAACATCCCGTTCGGCGGCGCGAAGGGCGGCGTCATCTGCGATCCCAAGGCGATGTCGATGCGCGAGCTCGAGAACATGACGCGCCGCTATACGAGCGAGATCTCGATCATCATCGGTCCCGAGAAAGACATCCCCGCGCCCGACGTCTATACGACGCCGCAGATCATGGCGTGGATCATGGACACGTACTCGATGCAGAAGGGCTACTCGATACCTGGCGTCGTCACGGGCAAGCCGATCGCGATCGGCGGTTCGCTCGGGCGTGACAAAGCGACGGCTCGCGGGTGTCTCGTCGTCGCGTCCGAGGCGATGAAAGAGATCGGACGCAAGATCGACGGCGCGCTGGTCTCGATCCAGGGCTTCGGCAACGCCGGCATGCACGCGGCCGAGCTCTTCGCGGAAGCCGGCTATAAGATCGTCGCGGTGTCCGACAGCCGCGGCGGCGTCGGCAATCCGAAAGGGCTCGACGTCGCGAAGCTCATCGCATTCAAGTCCGAGACCGGCAGCGTCGCCGGTTTCTCCGGCGGCGACAAGATGTCGAACAAAGACGTTCTCGAGTGCGAGTGCGACGTGCTCGTTCCCGCGGCGCTCGAGAAGGTCATCACCGCCGAGAACGCGCCGCGCATCCGCGCGAAGATCGTCGCCGAAGCGGCGAACGGACCGACCCTGCCCGAAGCCGATGACATCCTCTTCGATCGCGGCATCATGGTGCTTCCGGACATCCTGGCTAACGCCGGCGGCGTCACCGTGTCGTACTTCGAGTGGGTGCAAGATCTGCAAGAGGACTTCTGGGATGAGGATAAGGTCAACGATCGGCTCAGGCGCAAGATGACGCGCGCGTTTCTCGAGACGCTCGAGAAAGCGAAACACCACAAAGTGCACATGCGGCGCGCGGCATACGTCGTCGCCGTCGGACGGGTCGCAGAAGCGACGAAGCTACGCGGCGTCTATCCGTAAGCGCTAGGCTAGGGCGAGCGCTTCTTCGTAGATCGCGAGGTCGGCGTCCGAGAAGAGGACGAACGTCACGCGCTCGAGCTGCGAACCCCTTCGCAGGTGTCCGACAGCCGCGCCGATCGCTATCGGCGCGGCTTGGCGTATCGGATAGCCGTAGGCGCCGGTGCCGAGCGAAGGAAAAGAGATCGAGCGGGCTTGCAGCGATTCTGCGAGCAAAAGACTCGTCGCGTATGCCGACTTGAGAAGTTCTGCATCGGTCGCAGCGCCGCGATAGATGGGTGCGACCGCGTGGATGACGTGGCGGGCGGGAAGCGCGCCGGCGCTGGTCGCGACCGCGCTGCCGGTCGGGCATCCGCCGATCGTTCGACACTCGGCGATGATGGAAGGGCCGCCTGCTCGGTGGATCGCACCGTCG
>DASQJC010000329.1:0-4363 GCA_035631255.1 Candidatus Eremiobacteraceae bacterium
AGCTGTTCCAACACCTTGCGGGCATCGGCACCAGGTTCTCTCAAACGCCTGCGTGCGGCGTCGAACACCGTGAACATGTGCTGATAGCGGCGTGCGTTCTCGCCGAAGCCGCGCTGCTGGACGTAGAACCGGATGATCAATGCGATCATACCGCCGAGCGCGATCGGCATCGTCGTCCAATACGCCCACGAATGGCCGAACGCCCATCCGGCTGCAGCCGCGGCTGCGGAGACGACCGCACCGCCGGCCGCCGACCACACCATCGCTTTGTGCGCGCGCCCCATGTTGGCTTGCTCGCGCTTGCCGACCGCCTCATAGTATCTGATCTGTCCATCGATCCACTCGGACGAGGCGGTAATCGACGGCGGATTTCCAGGCTCAGGAGCGGCCACCGTCGTCACGAGGAACGCCGTTCGTAACGCGAGCCGGATCCACTCGAGTTCGCTCTGCTGCATCTGGAGGTAGGCGGCTTCGACCAGACGACCGCGCAAGCCGGCGCGAAGCCACGCTTCTTGCACTCGCAGCGCTTCGGCGATCGCGCGATAATCTTGGTAACGGTTCTCGAGGTCGTTACGCTTCGCATCGAAGAACACCGCGAACGCGATGACGAGGAATCCGATGCGCGCGACGACGCCGGCCCACGCAGGCACGAGAAGCGACCCATCCGACGGCAGCACGAGTTGCGCTGCGCCGGCCAGTGCGACGGCGACGTACATCCTTCGGACCGATCCGAGCGTCCGATTCTGCATGCTGTTTGCCGACGCATCGACGCGATCAAGCAATGACGTAAGCGGTTCCGCGTCGGCTGGTGCCCGTTCTAGTGCGATGTCGCGGTTGAACCGCTCGAGACGATCGAGTGCGCGTTCGAAGTCGTCTTTACCGGGAGCCGTCTTTGTCGTGCCGGCCTGCACCGACCGGTCAGTCTCGCGCGGGTAGAGTTCGCGGACCGCGAAGACGCTCTCGGGCGCCGCTTCACCTTGTCGTGGCGTGACGATCTGGATCACCGGTCCGACGTCGGGTATGGACGCGTGCAGTGCATCTCCCGCCGCGATCGCCAAGCCGTTGCGGCGCAGCTCGATGACACCTGCCGTGCCGCCCGCTCCGCGCCCGGGCAGCCCATCCCAGAACGCAACGAGCGCCGCCGAGTAATACGCGATGAACTTCCCGACATCGGCGTAGCCGGTCTCGCGCGATGTCCCCACGACGATGGACACCCAACATCTGTCGAGCGTGCGCCGGAAGCGTTCGCGCTCTTGCGGCGAAAAGTCGCCCTCGTATGCATCGGCGGGCATCGGCAGGACGCCGAGGACGGGGATGCCGCGATCGATGCATACCTCTGCGGCGACGATGTCCGCACCCGCGGCGAGCCCGGAGAGCGCGAGGAACGGCAACGACGGATGGCGCGCTCCTAACTCGTCGAGCACCGCGCCGAAACGCTCACGCAACGGCGCCTCCGCGCCGGCCGGAAGATCGCGATGGCCGGTGAGTCCGACGACGAGCGGAAGCGCGTTAAAACGTGCTCTCACCGCTTGGTCAGCAGAGGGTCGCTTGTCCAAGAGCGATACGATTCGAGGATTCGGCAGCCCGCCCCCCCGAACGTCGAGCGCGCATGAAGTCTGGGCCGAAGCGGCTGCTGTCGATTGACGGCGGCGGTATTCGCGGTTTGATCGCGCTCGAATTCCTCGACCGGATCGAGGTGCTCTTGCGCGCGAAACTCGGCCGGCCTGACCTCGTCCTCGCCGATTATTTCGACTACATCGCCGGCACGAGCACGGGTGCCATCATCGCGACGGCCGTATCGCTCGGTTTCACCGTCGATCAGGTCCGGGGATTCTATCTCAGGGGTGCACGGACGTTTTTCGATCCCTCGAACTACATCTTACGCATCGCGCGTGCGCTCGGCCCCGACGCGTGGTTGACGAAAGTCCTGACGTCGATTGGTACGGCGACGTCCCCGTCGATGTTCAAGCGTGAGGCGCTAGCCAAGGAGATCCGAGAGGTGATCGGCCGCGACGGCGATCGCGATGCCACACTCGGCACGAGCAAGCTGCGAACGCTCTTGCTCATCGTCATGCGCAATGCTACGACCGATTCACCGTGGCCGATCTCGAACAACCCGCGCGCGAAGTTCAACCAGCGCGACTCGCCGGAGTGCAACCTCGACATACCCCTTTGGCAGCTCGTGCGCGCGAGCGCAGCGGCGCCTATCTTCTTCCCGCCGGAGGTCATCCGCGTCGGAAGGCAAGAGTTCGTCTTCGTCGACGGCGCCGTTACCGTCTATCACAATCCTGCATTTCTCTTATTCCAGATGGCGACGTTGCCTCCTTACGCCGTGGAGTGGCCCGTCGGCGAAGAAGAAATGCTCCTCGTCTCGGTGGGCACCGGTTCGAGCGAGAGTCCGAATCCGCAGCTGCGCGCCCGCGACATGAACCTGCTCTACAATGTGCAGTCGCTGCCGGCGGCGCTCATCCATGCTGCAACCGTCGAGCAAGATCTGCTCTGCCGGATCTTCGGGCGGACCCGGGCCGGCCGCGTGCTTGACTCAGAGATCGGCGATCTCATCGGCAATCGCGCACCTCTCGATGAAAAGTTGTTCACCTACTGCCGCTACGACGTCGACCTCTCGAGGCAAGGACTCGACCGGCTTGGGTTGAACGCCATCGACGAACGCTCCGTGCAGCCGTTCGACGCCGCGCATCTCGATGAGTTGCGCATCGTCGGTAGGACGGCTGCGGAAATTTACGTTTCGCCCGGCGATTTCGAGGGGTTCTGACCAATGCATAGAGCGCTCGCATTCATCGCTTTCTGCGCGACAGTCGTCGCTTTAGTCGCGTCGCATCCGGGCGAAGCTCGTGCGACGCAGCAGGCGTCGCGACCGCTCGCGACCGGCGTCTGCTCGACCGACGATCTCAAAGACATCGTGTCGGTGTACGGCTTCGACTCGACGACCTACAAGAAGGCTGCCGAGACCGCGCCGGCCGGGGTGAAGTCATACTTGACCCGTGTCCTCTATAATAGATTGCTCGGATGTGCATCGCACGTCAGTCTCGCTGCCGCGCCCGCATGCGTGCCGAACCCGCGCGAGACCGATCCTCAAGCGCTGTGGCGACAACTCACGTTCTGCCAAGGCGTCATGGCGCTCGAAGATCCGCCGAAGCCCGACCCGCTGATCGTGACGCGCGAACCGACGCTCTATGTGCTGATCGCCGTCGGCGGGGGCTCAGGTGGAGGATCCGGCGGCACGTCGCCCGCGAAGACGGGCGCCGGCGCGGGTGGCGGCGGCAAGAGCGGCGGACCGGCGACAGGTAGCACGGCGACTGGATCAGCGGTCGACAACCCCGCCAACTTCCTTTTGTTCATCGTCGCGCAACGTCTGCAGGAAGACGTGTGCGCGCGCAGCGGTCTATCCGCGTCGGCGTGCGACGCGCAGCATCCGGTCGCCGTCGTTCCCGAGGCCGATTGGACGCTTGAGGATCTCTCGTCGCAATGCGCGGGCGACCCGTACGTGCCCGATGATCCCGCCAACCCGTACGGCGTCCCTGGTTCCGCGACGCAAGCGGGCCACGGCACGCTCGGCGCGATCGTCCTCAACGGCTCGACGGTCACTGCCGACGGAACGTTCGCCGTCTTCACGGTCTACGGGAGCAGCGAGGCGAACTACACGGCGCAGGTGCTCGATTGCAAGCCCGGCCCGTCGAACTCGTTGACCGCCGTATGGTCCGACAGCATCTCGAACGGCAACAAGACGACTGCGCTGTCGTTCTTCCCGATCGCGCTTGCCGGAACGCTCATAACCGCGAACGCAGCGGCCCGAACCGCGGCCGCGCCTGCGCCGACATCCTCATCGCCGCCGAATGCGTTGCCCCAGTTCATCAATTACCAAAGCGACATCGCGCTGGGCACTTTTGCTTCAAACTCGTCGAGTCTCGCGCTCGGCAACCCATCGTCGGGGCTCACGTTCCGCCATACATTCGAAGCGTGGGCGAACACGCTGTCGACGAACCTAGGTGCGTACTGCAAGAACAATCCCGCGGAGGTGGTCTGCAAGATCCTCCACCTGCAATGAGGTCAGCCGACAGGCCGATCGTCTCGAAAAGCGTCGCGCCGACGGTATTTGTCGTGGGGGCCCTTGTTGTATGTGTCGTGGCAGCACTCCGGATCTTTCAACTCGTGCTATTCCCGACATCGCTTGACGAACGATGGACCCTCACGGCTTCCGCGCAAGGGCAGACGCGCAACGCGGTCACGAAAGAGCTCGGGAACCTCCAGCTGGAAGCGACAGTATTTCTGAGCCAGCATGGGTTCGGATCTCGTGATATGACGATCGATCAGGCGGAGATCCAATACGATCAAGGCAGCCATT
>DASQJC010000330.1:0-2230 GCA_035631255.1 Candidatus Eremiobacteraceae bacterium
CGGCCGTATCACAAAGGGCGAAGCGTCGAAGACGCCATCGCCGAGCTACGGCGTTGCGCGGGGACTCAGTTCTGTCCGTCGATGGTGGAAGCGTTCGCGGCGATGATGCTCGGGACCGGAGCTCGTTAGTCGAGCATTCCCCGGCACGAGATGCCCATGCGCGTCAGCGAGACTTGGAAGAAGCGCCGCGTCAGCTCGAGCGAAGCGCCGTGGAGCGAACCGTAGGCATTGCTGCGCGTGTCCGCCGTGATCTCGCCGTCGAAGATCTCTTCGAAGAAGTCGCGCACTGCTTGGACGGAAAGCGTCGCCGGACGATGGCGATCGGCGAGCTCGATGCCATCGCGCGGCATCGTGTGGGCGACCGGCGGGATAGCGAAGCCGTCGAAGGCCATGGCGTATTCGAGGCGCGCCAAGTTGAAGCGTTCGACCGCGTCGTTGTAGGAAACTACCAGTTCGTTCAGTTCGTCGTTCATGTCCGTTTTTGCCGCCGCTAGTTGATTACGTTATCGGCGGCCGATGTGTTTTGCCCAGTCTCGTCCTCGTGCTCGCTCGTCGTTCGTGACCGCGCACACGGGCATGGTCACTGGGGATTAAGGCTTATGTCCTGTCTCGTGCCTCCGGGATCGGGGCCTATCACGATGCTCCCGTCGACCTCCGAAAAGCCGGACGCTTTGACGGAGTACGACGCCGGACCGAGCGGCAACGACGCGATCGAATAATATCCGTCGCCGTTCGACAAGCCTGCATGTTGCGTCGCGTCTGATGCGGTGACGAGTATCTGCGCGTTTGCGACCGGACCGCTCGGACTCGTGACGACGCCTTGCAACGTTCCTGTCGGCGCACTCGGGTTCGGGTGTGCTTCGAGGATATTACATCCCGCCAGCGCCGCCGCGGTCATCGTTGCGACCGCGACGAGGGTCAAGCGCCGCATGTTCAATCGCGTTCGCGGCCGATGCGCCGGGCCCTCGCGCCCGAACGTCCTCTTCGCGTGGGGCAGCTTCACCATGACCATCGGTCATAGGACTTTCATGGCGGGTCAGGGTCGCCGGTACGCCTAACGACCGGGCATGGATGTTCACTTCGCGATCACTGCGATCGCGACGGCGTTCACGATCATCGATCCTATCGGCATGGTACCGTACTCCCTAACGGTGACGGCCGGCGCGCCTCCGGACGTGCGACGCAGGACTATCGACCGGGCGGTCATCGTCGCCGCATGCGTCATCCTGTTCATGGGTCTCATAGGCCGCGCGGTGCTGACCTATCTCGGCATCACGCTGCCCGCATTCTCGATAGCGGGCGGCATCTTGCTGCTGTTGATCTCCATCGACTATCTTTTCGCTCGCCCATCGGGTACGCGCAAGACCGACGAAGAGGAGCAAGAGGCGATCCTCAACGAGAACGTCGCCGTTTTTCCGCTCGCGATCCCGATGATGGCAGGCCCGGGAACGATCACGACCGTGTTGCTGCTCGTCAACCTCGCGCACGGCGATCCGCTTAAGGTCGCGACCGTCTTCATCTCGTATGCCCTTGCGCTCATCACCGCATGGCTCGCGATGCGCGGCGCCGACCAGATCTCCAAGTTCGCGGGCAAGACCGGGATCCACGTCGTCACCCGGCTGCTCGGCATCATCTTGTCAGCCTTGGCGGTGCAGTTCATCCTGAACGGCCTGACGCAATCCCCGCTCTTCCACCACGCGTGACTTTATTTGATGTAGTAGGCCGAGCGAAGCTCGGCTGGGGATTTGGGAGCACGCATGAAGCGCATGGAGCTGGCTGCGATCGCGACCTTGGCGATTGCTTTTCTCGGTCTCAGTGCCTCGCAACCTGACAGCGATCTCTGCTCGATCGAAAAGAGCGTGATTCACCACATGGAACCTGCAGGCGTAACACGCACGACTCCGCAGTTCATCCGCGAGATCGCAATCGAGGATCGTTACGCAGTTGCGCTTTGGGTCCTCGGAGAGGCCGGTGGCACGGCTACCTTGCAAAAGAAGGGCGACAAATGGGTCGTGTTATACGCGGGTGGCGGATGGAATAGCGCTGGTGGCCTTATCGATGAGGGTGTGCCGAAAGCTATCGCGCATCGGCTTGCCAGAGACGTCGGAATGTCGGGGTAGTGTTCTAGCTCGTCCAGAAGCCGGTCGGGTCGATCGCGCGGATGACGCGCAGTTCTTCTTCCGTCGGTTCCCGCGTGGTCCCACAGTCAGGCGCGAATCTCACCGGCCAG
>DASQJC010000331.1:0-5050 GCA_035631255.1 Candidatus Eremiobacteraceae bacterium
CGCCTTCACGCACCTTGAGCTGGCGGCCGTTGAGTTCGATGACGGCGTACATTGGAGAGCCTTACCTCTGCTAGCGGTTTTCGAAGGAGCGCTCTTAATGGAGCGCGGCGCAACAAAGGCCCGCGCTGATCGCACAAACGCAAATGCTATCACAGGGGCACTTCGCGGTCAATATAATTATGTCCCGCAAAATAATAGTATTTACATGGCGGATTAAATGTCCTATTATTGGACCTTGGTAAGCGGCTCGCCGCTCCGGTTGCCCGTATGAGTGGAGGTGGGTACTCCCTTTCGCCGAGTCAGATTCTCCGGATGATCGCTCGGCGTGCTACACGCCTGTAGGGGGCTGGATGGTTGAAAGCGCTTGGCACGCATATCATCGTTGAACTCTCCGACTGTAACTCTCGCACACTAAGCGACGTCGATCAGGTGACGAACATACTCGTCACCGCCGCAAAAGAAGCAAACGCAGAGGTCTTACAGACCGCATTTCATCGCTTCACCCCGCAGGGCGTGAGCGGCGTCGTCGTCATAGCCGAATCGCATCTCTCGATCCATACCTGGCCGGAATACGGCTATGCGGCGATGGACATCTACACGTGCGGCGACCACACGGATCCGTGGAAAGCCTGCCGTTACGCAGCCGAGAAATTCCAGGCGAAACAGATGCTGACGACCGAAGTCCGGCGCGGACTGCCGGACGAAGCCGGCGTGTATAGCCACGTCGTCGGCAAGAAGGGCGCCATATCGGAAACCCGTGCCAAAAACAGAAAACTCGCAGTGGTACGTTGAGCAGGTAGCCGACGGCGAGATCCACGGCCACGCGTTGACGGCGACCCTCGTCCAGGGTCGCTCGTCGTTTCAAGAGTACGCGATCGTCGTCAGCCCGCTCTTCGGCAAGATGCTCGTCCTCGACGGCGACACCCAGTCGGCGGCGCTCGATGAACGCATCTATCACGAACTGCTCGTCCACCCGGCATGCGCAGCGCGCGGCAGCGTGAAGCGCGCTCTCATCCTCGGCGGCGCCGAGGGCGCATCGCTGCGCGAGCTGCTCAAGGTGCCGGGGATGGTCAAAGCGACGATGGTCGACATCGACGGCGACGTCGTCGACGCGTGCCGCAAGCATCTGCCCGAATGGAGCGACGGTGCGTTTGAAGATCCGCGATCAGAGCTGATCGTCGGCGACGCGAAAGCGTATATCGAGAACAGCACGGAGAAGTTCGACGTCATCTTGGGCGACCTCACCGAACCGCTCGAGGACTCACCGTCGTACGGTCTGCACACGGTCACCTTCTATAAGAAGATCCGCGAGCGGCTCGCGCCCGGCGGCTTCTACGCTTTGCAAGCCTCGATGGCCGGTCCGCACAATCATGCGACGCACGCGCGGATGGTCGCGACGCTGCGCGCCGCTTTCCCGAACGTCGCACCATATTCGATGTACGTGCCCGCCTTCGACACCGAATGGGGTTACGCGCTCTGCGGCGATGCGGTCGACGTGCTTTCCGATCAGGCGGCTTCAGCCGCTGATGCCCACGCCAAGAAATGCGGTCTGCGCCAATACGATGCGCAGACGCACCGGCGTGCGTTCAACTTGCCGCGTTACTTGCGCGACGCGTACGAAAAAGAAAAACGCGTCTTCGACTAATCTATCGATGTGGTATGCCGAGCGAAGCTCGGCGAAACGATTCCGAGCTGCGCTCGGAATACCACATTTAACATCTACAGCGGGTTGGTCGTGGGCGTGGGCACTTCGGGGCGATCGGTCGCGCGAAGCATGTTGTTCGAGATCGCATGGATCGCGGCTTGCGTGCGCGCGGTGATCTTGAGCTTGCGGAAGATGTGCGAGACGTGGTTCTTGATCGTCTTCTCGCTGAGCTTCAGCTGGTTCGCGATCTGACGATTCGTCAAACCCAAAGCGATCAGCCGGATGACCTCGATCTCGCGCTCCGACAAAGCGGGATTCTTGCCGACCGTCCGCTCCGCATCGACGCCTTTGAGCAGCGAGCCCGCTAGCCGCGGATCGACGGCGATCTCGCCGGCGACGACGGTTCGAGCCGCACGATAGAGCTCTTCGAGCGTGCACTCTTTCAAGAGAAAGCCGCTCGCACCGAGGCTCAAACATTGGCGGACGGTCGCCGGAACGGCGCGGAACGCGATGATGCAGGTCTTCGTGTTCGGCGCGATCGTCAGCAGCCGGCGGAGCAACTCGCGATGGTTGTCAGGCTGGAAATCTAGATCGATGATCGCGAGGTCCGGCTCGACGGGGAACGAGTGCTCCGGAATCGACGGAACCCCGAAGACATCGAGGTCCGGAAAATGATCGAGTGCCGCGCATAACGAGGCGCGGAACACACCCTGCTGGACGATGACCGCGATTCTCATCGCTTTCGCCATGCCGCCCCACCACGTGTTTTCGTCATGTGCCGGTCGTTCGTCGGGCCGACCGCGGTCGATCTCACCGGCGTGAGCTCGACCCTGACCCCCACATTACCATGCTTCGGACCTACGGGTCGATGCGCCGCGGGACTTATTTCCCCGGCAGACTTTGGCCCCAAATGTTCGGAATGGGGCTATTTCTACTGGGACTTATCGAGGCGCAAGACGGCGCTCGCTCCCTGGGACTACCTCGCAGGCCCACGCGATGCTGTGAATAACGGGGAAAACGCGAACCGCCGCTCCCATAAGAGCGGCGGCGCGAGGGACTCAACAGGTCGAGCGGTGCTCGACCTGCGGTCGACCATTAAGGTCGACCGCTCCAACTTACTTAGACGATGCCGTTCTTTATCGCGTGGATCGCGGCTTGCGTGCGTGCCGTGACGTTGAGTTTCGAGAAGATGCGGCTGATGTGGTTCTTGACCGTCTTCTCGCTCAAGAACAGCTTCTCTGAGATCTGCTTGTTCGAGAGGCCGAGCGCGATGAGGCGGATGACGTCGGTCTCGCGCTCCGAGAGTTCCGTCGGATCGCTGCGATAGCGGCGCGTGCTCAGACGGCGCAGCATGTTGCCCGCAAGGCGCGGATCGACGTACACATCGCCGGAGTGGATCATGAGCAGCGCGCGCGTCAGATCTGACGGGCCGATGTCCTTGATGACGTAACCTTCGACGCCGAAGATGAGGCTGCGCGCGAGCAGATCTTGCTGCGCATGCATGGAAAGTAGGCAGATCTTGACGCTCGGATGCGCCTCGCGCAAATACTTGACGGCGTCGACGGGGTCGCCTTTGTGGAAGTCGACATCGAAAAGTACGAGATCGGGTTTCGTGCCGGCGATGCGGACGACGTCACCTTGCTCGATGCACTCGGGAATGACGTTGAAGCGATCGTCCTTGGCGAGAAGTTGACACAGCGACTTACGGAACAGGGCCTGTTGCTCGATGACTGCGATGCGCACTCGTTCCATCCTGACTCTTAGGTCCTCCGTGGGGGCCGCCCGAGACGCAAAGCGAAGAGCGAGCCCAAAAATGTTCCCCACTCTACTGTGCCGAAGCCGTCTTATGAGCCGGTGAACGCGAGGAAGGCGAGGCGTTAAGGTATTGGTCCCATTGCCCCGGTCTTTGCGGTGCCGGTCGGTCCAGTACATGGGTTATACCATAGGCACCTCGCCCCACTAAACCCCGGGAATCAGGGAAAGTCCCATATAAATTTGAGTCCCCGTACCAGGACCTCTAGACCTCATCGAGGATGTCTTCGATGAGACGAGCTACGATGGGCCCTCCGCAAGGACTTCATATGACGATTGACGAGCGTGGGCGCTGATCCGGACGACCGCGTAGCGAGCGACGCCGGCGTGTCGGCGCTGCTCGGCCATGCGCAGAACCGGCAGATGCCGGGCATCATCATCCTCGATGACGACGATGCGCTCGTCCTTGCCAACGGGCGGTCGGCGGAGATGCTGCGAGAAGTCGCCGCATACGCGGACGAGGACTCGGGTTCGCGGCATATCCCACCGGTGCTCGCAAGCCTGCTGCCGCAAATGCGATCGCGTTTGCGCGATCGTCACGACACGAGTGCCGCCGCGCTGCTCACAGTCGACCTTTGCGTCCGTGCGTGCTATATGTCAGGGCCGCGTGGACGGCATCTCTTGCTCGTCCTCGAGCGCGTGCAGCGCCGCGACGCAGTCGCCGCGAACATCGAGAAGTTCGCATTGTCGCCGCGCGAGTGCGACGTCGTCATGCTCGTCCTCTACGGCTACTCGAATCGGCGGATCGCAGACCAACTCGTCCTCACCGAATACACGGTCGAGGATCATCTCAAGCGCGTCTTCGCGAAGATCGGTGTCAAGAGCCGGACCGCGCTCGCCGCGAAGATACTCGGCTGGCGAGACACCTAGGGTCGCCTGATCGAAGGCTAGGACGCACTTCGTCCACCGCCGAAACTTATCGAAGTGACGAACGCCACCGAAGAGCGGACCGCGTTATACGGAACGCACGTCCGGCTGGGCGCGAAGATGTCCCCCTTCGGGGGCTTTCTTATGCCCATCCAATATAGCGGCATCATCGACGAACATCGCGCCGTGCGCACCGCTGTCGGCATGTTCGATCTGAGCCACATGGGCCAGTTCGTCGTCACCGGCGACGGCGTCCCCGAATGGCTCGACACGCTGACCGTCAATGAAGTCGCGACGATGCGGCCCGGTCAGGCGCGCTACAACATCTTCACGAACGAGTCGGGCGGCGCGCTCGATGACACGATTATCTACCGGCTGCCTTCGCACTGGCTTGTCGTCGTCAACGCGTCGAACAGCGCGAAGATGTGGGCGTGGTTGGGCGGCGGCGCCGCCAAGCCGAGCAGCGTTTCGCTCGACGATCGCACCCAACGTTCGGCGCTCATCGCACTCCAGGGTCCTCGCAGCGTAGAGCTGCTCCAGCCGCTGACATCCGTCGATCTCGGATCCATCAAGTATTACTACGCAACCGAAGGCATGGTCGATGGAGTGAAGGCCGAGATCGCGCGCACCGGATACACAGGCGAAGACGGCTTCGAGCTCTTCATCGCCGCCGGCGACGCGGAGCGGCTTTGGGATAAGTTGACGGCGAAAGGCACGCGCGTCGGG
>DASQJC010000332.1:0-6185 GCA_035631255.1 Candidatus Eremiobacteraceae bacterium
GCGGGCTTCGACGCGTTCGATTTCCACGGAGCACTAAAACGTTTCGAAGAGGAGCGCTTCGTCGCGCGTGTTTGGCAGCATGACGCGGACTTGTGGAAGCCGCGAAACGAGGCGCACGACAAGATCATCCGCAATCGCCTCGGCTGGCTCACTGTGCCGGAAACGATGGAAGGCTGCGTCGACGACATAACCGAGTTCGCCGATGGAGTTCGCAGCGACGGGATAAAGCACGCGGTGCTCATGGGCATGGGCGGCAGCAGCCTTTGTCCGATCGTGTTGCGCGAGACATTCGGCGTGCGAGCCGGTTACCCGGAGCTCATCGTCCTCGACAGCACGTCGCCCGCGGCCGTCATCGCGGTCGAGAAACAGATCGACATCCGCGCGACGCTCTTCATCGACGCGAGCAAATCCGGATCGACGCTCGAAAGCCACAGCTTCGCCGAATATTTCTTCGCGAAAGCGACGTCGGCGTTCGGGTCCGCCGCCGAAGCGGCAAAGCGTTTCGCGTGCATCACCGACCCGGGCACGAAGCTGGCGACCGCGGGCCGCGAACGCGGCTACCGTCATGTCTTCGAAAATCCGCCGGACATCGGCGGCCGCTATTCGGCGCTCTCATACTTCGGTCTCGTGCCCGGAGCGGTCGCCGGCGTAGACATCGCCGGTCTACTCACGCGCGCACTGCGAATGGCGCAAGCGTGTGCGGCGGGCGTCGCGGCGAGTCACCACCCGGCGGTGACGCTTGGAGCCGCGCTCGGACAAGCCGCATTTCACGCCGGCCGCGACAAGGTGACGTTCTTCGTCTCACCTCCCGTCGCGACGGTCGCGATGTGGCTCGAGCAGCTCATCGCAGAGAGCACAGGAAAAGAAGGCAAGTGCCTCATCCCGGTCGCCGACGAACCGCCGGGCGAACCTGGCGCTTACGGCGATGATCGAGTGTTCGTCTCGATCAAGTGCGGCGATGACACTTCGCATGATACGCTATGCCACGCGCTCGAAGGCGCCGGCCATCCGGTCGTCCGCATCCACCTCCGCGACGAGCTCGATCTCGCCGAGGAGTTCTTCCGTTGGGAGTTTGCGACGGCGACGGCGGCCGCGATCCTCAACATCGATGCTTTCGACGAGCCGAACGTCCAGGAAAGCAAGGACAACACGAATCGCATCCTCGCGCAGGGCGTGAAACCCGATCCCTCGCGCGTATCGCCGACGGATGAGAAGGCGCTCGCCGCCCACCTCGGTCTCTTACGGCATGAGGACTACATCGCGCTGCAGGCGTTCGTCGATCCGGTGCCGTCGAGGACAAAGATCATGCAGCGCGTGCGCGCCGCGCTTCGCGACGCGACGCAGGCGGCGACGACGTTCGGCTACGGACCGCGCTTCCTCCACTCGACCGGCCAACTCCATAAGGGCGGACCGAACACCGGTCTCTTCATCCAACTCGTCGGCACCGAAGGCGGCACGCTCGCCATTCCGGGAGCGCCGTTCGACTTCGGCACGCTCATCGCGGCGCAGTCGCTCGGCGATCTCGAGTCGCTCCGCAACCATGGCCGGCGGATCCTCTCGATCGATCTCGGCGACGATATCGACGGCGGTCTCGCAGCGTTCGCGAAGACGATCGACGCGATCGTACCGCACCTCGCCCCGGCGACTTAACAGGCCGAGCGAAGCTGGAGCGGTCGACCTTCATGGTCGACCGACAAGGAGAAAATTTCAATGCAGATCGCGATGATCGGCCTCGGCAGGATGGGCGCGAACATGGTCGAGCGCTTGATCGAAGGCGGCCATTCCGTCGTCGTCTACGACCGAAGCGCAGATGCCGTCAAAGCGTCGGTCGCGAAAGGCGCGACCGGCTGCGCGTCGCTCGAAGATATCGTCAAAGCGCTGACACCGCCGCGCTCGGTTTGGGTCATGGTTCCGTCTGGACCGCCGACGATCCAGACGATCGACAAACTCGGTGACCTGCTGTCGAAGGGCGACGCGGTCATCGACGGCGGCAACTCCTATTGGAAAGACGGACAAGAACAGGCGAAGCGGCTCAAAGCTAAGGGTGTCGACTTGGTCGACGCCGGCACATCGGGCGGCGTCTGGGGTCTCAAGGTGGGGTACTGTCTCATGGTCGGCGGCGAAGCTGCGACGGTCAAGCGGCTCGAGCCGATCTTCCTCACGCTAGCGCCGAAAGACGGCTACCTCTACGTTGGACCATGCGGCGCCGGTCACTTCGTCAAAATGGTGCACAACGGCATCGAGTACGCGATGCTGCAAGCGTACGGCGAAGGCTTCGAGCTCATCCGCGCTTCGGAGTTCGGCGACGGCGTCGATCTCGGCAAGCTCGCTCATTTGTGGAACCAGGGCAGCGTCATCCGCTCGTGGCTGCTCGAACTCGCAGAGCTCGCATTTCAGGCCGATCCGAAGCTCGACAAGATCGAAGGCTACGTCGACGACACCGGCGAGGGCCGCTGGACGGTGAAGGACTCGATCGATCTCGCCGTGCCGGCGCCGACAATCGCGCTGTCGCTCATGATGCGCTTCCGCTCGCGACAGAAGGACTCGTTCTCGGCGAAGGTCATCGCGGCGCTGCGCAACCAATTCGGCGGTCACGCCGTGCACGCCGAGCCCGCTGCTGCCGGCGACGGTAAAGCGAAAGGATAAGGATGGCGACGACCGTCGATCTCGTCAATCCGTTCCGCGAAGGTTTGAAGACCGATCGCGCGACCGCGCCGTGCCAGCTCGTCATCTTCGGCGCATCGGGTGATCTTACGAGCCGCAAGCTGCTGCCCGCCATCTACAATCTCGCGCAGGCCGACCTGTTGCCGCCGTCGTTCTCGGTCATCGGTTTCTCACGCGACTCGCTCGACGAGAACAAGTTCAGGGATCGGCTCAAGAACGCCGTCGCGACGAGCGGCGATGTGCGCGTCAAAGACGACGCAGTGCTCGCACGGCTCGTCGAACGTACGCATTACGTCGGGGGCGATTTTCACGACGCAGCATCGTACGCTCGCCTCAAAACGGCGATAGAAAAATTCGACAAGCAATACGCGACCGGCGGCAACGTGATCTTCTACATAGCGACGCCGGCGAGTCTGTTCGGCGACATCGTCGAACAGCTCCACGAAGCCGGGCTCGCGGGCGCAGAAGCTGGCGACCGTTTCGTCCGCATCATCATGGAAAAACCGTTTGGCCGCGACCTCGCGAGCGCGAAGCAGCTCAACTCCGAACTTCTCAAGTATCTCTCCGAGGATCAGGTCTATCGCATCGACCACTACCTCGGCAAAGAGACGGTCCAGAACATCCTCGTCCTTCGCTTCGCGAACGGCATCTTCGAGCCGATCTGGAACCGCCGCTACGTCGATCATGTGCAGATCATCGTCGCCGAGAGCCTCGGCATCGAAGGACGCGGCAATTTCTACGAAGAGACGGGTGTCGTCCGCGACATCATCCAGAACCACGCGCTCCAGCTCTTATCGCTCGTCGCGATGGAGCCGCCGACGACGTTCGACGCGCGAGAGTTCCGCGACGAGAAGATCCGCGTCATCGAAGCGATCCGCCCGATACCGGCGGACGTGAACGACGCGTGCGTCCGCGGACAGTACGGCGCCGGCTTCGTCGACGGGGAAGACGTGCCCGCGTACCGCGACGAACAAAACGTCGCGAAGGACTCGATAACGCCGACGTACGGCGCGTTCCGCTTCTTCGTCGACAATTGGCGTTGGGCCGACGTGCCTTTCTACGTGCGCAGCGGTAAGCGGTTGCCGAAGCGCCTGACCGAGATCGCGATCCAATTCAAACGAGCGCCGCATCTGCCGTTCCGCAAGAGCCAAGTCGACGAGCTGTCGGGGAACGTGCTGGCGCTGCGAATCCAGCCTGACGAAGGCATCACGCTACGCTTCGGTGCTAAGGTGCCGGGGCCGAGCATGCGCATCCGTTCGGTCAACATGGACTTCGGTTATGGCGAGACGTTCGGCAGAGAAGACGCGTCGCCGTACGAACGGCTCATCCTCGATTGCATGAAGGGCGATCAGACGCTCTTCGACCGCTCCGACGGCGTCGAAGCGGCGTGGGCTCTCATCGACCCGGTGCTCGCAGCATGGCAGACAGATCGCAACGTCGCGTTTCCGAACTATCCAGCCGGCACGTGGGGACCGGCCGATGCGGACGCGCTCATCGAACGCGACGGCCGTCAGTGGCGCAGACTCTGATGGGCGGGGACGGCGTCGCAGCGCCCGCGTTCGATGGACTCAAACTGGTCTCGCCCGCACAGGTCGAGTCCGAGCTGTCGAATCGCCTCGCTGCGAGCGGTGCGGCGGCGGGCGAATCGCCCTCGCGCGCGTGCACGCTCAATCTCGTCGTCTTCATCGAGCGTGCTGCCGAGATCGCCGACATCGCTGAGGCGATCCGCGCTCTCGAGGCGGCGCACCCGATGCGCGTGATCCTCGTGACTCTGGATGCCGGAGCGCCGTACGATCGCGTGCAAACATGGGTCGACGTCGAATGCTCCGATTGCGGACAGGTATGCAGCGAACAGATCGTGCTGCGAGGCAATCCAGACGAGTCCGCGCGGGTCGTGTCGACCGTGCTCGCGCTGCTCGTCGCCGATCTTCCCGTCGCGCTATGGTGGCGTTCCGACTCGCCATATCTCAGCCGGCTCTTCAAAGGGCTCGCACCGCTCGCTGACAAGATCGTCGTCGACTCGATCCGCTTCGGCGACGGTCCGGCGGCGCTCGACACGCTTCATCGTCTGTCATGGAGCGATCGACATTCATGGTCGTCCGCGGCATCAGCCGATCGTTCACGGCGTCCTGCCCCGATCGCCGACATGAACTGGTATCGCATCGCCACCTGGCGATCGACGTTGTCGGCATGCTTCGACGACCCGGCCGTGATCACGCTCTTGCCGACGATCGACAAGAGCGAGATCGAGTTCTCGCTCGGCCCGGACGGCGGCGATGCGACGCCGTCGGCGCGATCGCTGCTGCTCGCAGGGTGGATCGTCAGCCGCATGCCGGCGATCGCCGGTCACGGCGACTTGAGCGGCGTGCCGAGCGGCTGGGCGACGCGCGGAGCGATCGTCGCTCTCCGCCTGCGATCGTCGAAATCGCGCGCGGGCGTGTCGATCGAGTGGAAGAGCGATAAGGCGGGCATCGACGCGACCGCGTTCGACTCGAGCGGTGCGCCGATGCGCCGCTGGCGCTTCGAACCCGACCCGGAAGACGAGGCCGACCTGCTCTATCGCTGCATCGATACGATGTCGCCCGATCCGGTGCTCGAGGCGGCGCTGGAGGTCGGATAGCCTTGGCCGCACGGCGCCTTGTCACCGTCGCGGATCCCCAGCTGCTTGCGGCGCGCGCTGCCGACGAATTCGCCGCTAACGCCTCGAGCGCTATCCGCGAGCGAGGGCGCTTGGCGGTCGCCCTTTCCGGCGGTAAGACGCCGCGCGCGATGCTCGAGGCGCTCTCGACGCGCTCGCTCGATTGGAATTCGATCGATTTCTTCTGGAGCGACGAGCGCTGCGTCGGACCTGACGATCCGAACAGCAACTATCGGATGGCGCGCGAAGCGCTGCTCTCGCGGATCGCGGTCCCCGAGTCGAACGTCCATCGCATGCGCGGCGAGCTGGAGCCGTCGGCCGGCGCGTCCGCATACGATGCCGACCTGCGCGCATACTTCGCAGATCGCGCGCCGGTATTCGATCTATTGTTCCTCGGACTTGGACCGGACGGGCACACCGCTTCGCTGTTCCCGGGAACCGACGCGTTGAACATCACCGACGTCTGGTGCGCGGCAAATCAAGTGAGCGGATCCGTCGCTTCGCCATGGCGCTTGACGCTGACGTATCCGGCGATCAACTCGGCGCGCCGCGTCATCTTTCTCGTCGAGGGCGCAGAGAAGGCGGATATCCTCGCAACAGTGCTCTGGCGCGAGCAGGACGTGCGGCGCTATCCTGCCCAAGGCATCGCGCCGACCGAAGGCGAGCTCGTCTGGCTGGTTGATGTCGCAGCCGCCGCGAAACTTCCGTCTTCACTACTCGCGAACGAATAGGGAAGCCCTTGCCTGCCAACTCATACACGTATCCGCCGGAGCGGCTGCTGACGGGTGCCAACCTCGGAAACTGGGAGCTCTTCCTCAAACTCACCTCGGTCTCGGACGTCGGCGGTTTGTGGAGCGCGGTCGACAATCAGATCTACTGCGGC
>DASQJC010000333.1:0-10589 GCA_035631255.1 Candidatus Eremiobacteraceae bacterium
ATACTGCCGACGGCGCCGAACCAAGCGCCGATGAAGACGTTCTTCAACGATGGTTTCCGCGTCGTCGATCCAGTGCACAACATGGACCTGTACGTCAAGGATCTCTATCAGCCGAGCGACCGTTTCACGGCCGACCTCGGCGTACGCTTCGACAAACAGATCTACGACGTGCCGCCGAACACTGCGCAATTGAACACGGCGTACTTCGTCGATCAGAACGGCAACTACGTGACGTTCCCGAGCGCGCCGCTCGGTACGGACGTCACGGCGCCGTCGCAGATCAGTCCGCGCGTCGCGCTGACGTACAAGGTCGACGATCGAAACGTCCTGCGTTTCTCGTACGGCAAGAACATCGAATTCGAGCCGGAGTCGGGCATCGAGCAAGTCTACTTCATCCCGGCTCAGTACAAGAATTGCACGGTTTCGAACGGATGCTTCCAGCCGCTCAACGGCTACGGCGTGACGAACCACATCTCCAACCTGTATCAATCGCTGCTCGTCGACGAGAACACGAACGACTTCCAGCAATACACGCCGGTGAAGCCGCAGCGCGCGATCAACTACGACGCCTCGCTCGAGCACGACTTCGGCAACGGCTTGCAGCTGAAGGTAACGCCGTACTACCGAAAGGGAACCGACTACGTCGTCGGATCATCCGATCTCAAGCTGACGCTGTCGAACGGCACGCCGATCTTCGGCCCGTCGCACCTCGAGAACGCCGGCATCAATGAAAACACCGGCGCCGAGTTCGATCTGACGCTCGACCGTCAGACCGGTTTCGGCGGGTTCGTCAATTTCACGTACGATAACACGCTCGCGAACTACGACAGCGACTTCTTCCCGTCGGTGAACAGCGCCGCGCTAGCGGCCGGACACTTCTTCCACGTATCGTACCTCGCGCCGATCACCGGCACGCTCAACCTCGACTACACGACGCCGAACGGGTTCCACGTCTCGATGAACATGCCGTACGAATCAGGCTATCGCTACGGCGTCGGCAAGCGCGTCTTCGTGTTCGCGAACGCTTGCGATCCGTCGATGCCGGCGATCCCTGTGTCGGTGCTCAACACCGACCTCGCGCGCGAGACGTGCGCGCCCGGATCCGTGCAAGACGCCTACTACTACACGGATCCGGCCAACCCGGGAACGGTGTTCGCGCCGAACATCACAGGATCGCGCGGCACGCCGGATGGAGATGATCCCGGCACGCTTCACGGCTATCCGATCGCGACCGTCAACCTGACTTTCGCACAGGACCTCGGCCGCGGTGCTAACCGGTGGACGGTCGGCGTGCGTGGCGAGAACCTCCTCGGCAACTACTCGCCGTCGGCGCCGTCGAACAACCCGTGGTACGTCAACAACGGACTCGGCGGCTCAGCTGCGTCATCCGGCCAGAACCCGAACATCGGTTTCGAGCCGTATCAGTACAACTTGAGCTCGCTGCCGTACGAGAACGAGCCGATAGGCCTGCCTCGCACGTACACGTTCTTCGTCAGCACGAAGTACTAGAGCACGAAGTACTAAGCGATACGACGACCGAAGCGGCTGGCGCTTGACCATCCGCTTCGGCCGCGCTTCGTGCGCGGATCTCGATTTCTCCGAAAGCCGCGAGTGGCTCGTCACGAACGGCGTCGGCGGCTATGCCTCGGGCACCGTCGCCGGCCTTTTGACGCGACGTTATCACGGGCTGCTCGTCGCAGCAACCGCGCCGCCGGCGGGCCGAACGCTTCTCGTCCCCAAGATCGATGAGTCATTGACGTATGCGGGCCGCGCGTACGCTCTTGCGACGAATCGGTGGGCGGATGGCACCGTCGATCCACGCGGCTATCTGACTATCGAATCGTTCCGGCTCGACGGCACGTCGCCCGTATGGCGATTCGCTATTGCCGATGCGATCGTCGAGAAGCGCGTCTGGATGAAGTACGGCGCGAATATCGCTTTCGTCCGGTATGAGGTCGTGCGTGCGGCGTCGCCCGTCGAGCTGCGCGCGACGATCTTCATCGACGGCCGCGATCATCATGGTTCGACGCATGCGGGCGGTGCGCCGCCGATGCTCGAGCCGGCGCAAGACGGATTTCGCTTTGCGGCTGCACCAGGGTCGCCGGCCGGCTGGGCTCATGCGATCGGGATGGCGTGGACCCTCGACGGCTCGTGGTACTACGGGTTCGATCTTGCTCGCGAGCGTGATAGAGGGCTCGATGGGCGCGACGACCACATCTGCGCGGCGCACGGTTCGATAGAGCTTGCGCCCGGCGCTGTGTGTACGATCGCGCTCGGAGCGGACGGCGAACCGCACGCGCCGCGCGGCGACGAGTGGGAGACCTTCGCGTCTCGCGAGCGTGGGATCGTGTCGGGCTGGCGAGCTGCGCGCCCGGCCACGGACGACGAGCCGTGGATCGATCGATTGGCGCTTGCAGCCGATCAGTTCATCGTCAAACGTGGCGACGGCGACACGGTCATCGCCGGCTATCCATGGTTCACCGACTGGGGGCGCGATACGATGATATCGCTGCCCGGTCTCGCGCTCGTGAGCGCACGTCTCGACGTCGCGCGTTCGGTGCTGCGGACATTTGCGCGGTTCGTCGACCGCGGCATGATCCCGAACCGGTTTCCCGACGCCGGCGACACGCCGGAGTACAATACGGTCGATGCGACCTTGTGGTACGTCATCGCGATCGAACGTTATGCGAGCTCGGCGCGCGATGCGGCGTTCGCTCGAGAGATGCTGCCGGTCGTCGAGACGATCGTCGATTGGCACGTGCGAGGGACGCGCCACGGGATCAAGGTCGATCCCAAAGACGGCTTGCTCGCCGCTGGTGAACCCGGCGTCCAGCTGACGTGGATGGACGCGAAGGTCGGCGACACGGTCATCACGGCGCGCATCGGCAAGCCGGTCGAGGTGAACGCGCTCTGGGTGAACGCTTTGGTAGCGGCGAGCCGGCTCGCGATGATGGCGATCGCGTCCACGGCGAAATACGACGATCTCGCGGCCAAAGCGCGCACAGGGTTCGCACGATTTTGGCGCGCCGACCTCGGTTATTGCCTCGACGTCATCGATGGTCCCGATGGCGACGATGCATCGCTGCGGCCGAATCAGATCTTCGCGGTGGCGCTGCCCGAGCCGCTGCTCGAACGAGCACCGATGCGCCAGATCGTCGAAGCGTGCGGCCGTTCGCTGTTGACATCGTACGGGTTGCGTTCGCTCGCACCGGACGATGCGCGATATATCGGCCGCTACCAAGGTGATCCGTCGAGGCGCGATGGCGCGTATCACCAGGGAACGGTATGGACCTGGCTGCTCGGTCCGTTTGCGATCGCGAACTATCGAGCGTACGGCGATGCAAAGGCGGCGCTCGCGCCGCTGGCGCCTCTCGAAGATGCGCTGTACGCATACGGTCTCGGTCAGCTCGCCGAAGTATTCGACGGCGACGCGCCGCACGCGCCGGGCGGCTGCACTGCGCAAGCCTGGTCGGTCGCGCAAACGCTGGAGGCATGGACGACATTAGCCGCGCAGAGACGCCCATGAGGCAGGCCCAATGAAAGAAGTTCCGTGAAAGAAGTTCCGCTTCACGACGCTCGACCGGCGCCGCAGCTGAAGACGAGCCTGGAAGAAAGGCGCCTCGAGGACGACAACGCCGGCAAGGCGCGATGGCGCCGCTGGGGTCCCTATTTGAGCGAACGTCAATGGGGAACGGTGCGCGAGGACTACAGCGCCGGCGGCACGGCATGGGAGTATTTCCCGCACGACCACGCGCGGTCGCGCGCCTATCGCTGGGGCGAGGACGGCATCGCCGGGATCAGCGACGATCATCAAAACCTCTGCTTCGCGCTCGCGCTCTGGAATAAGAAAGATCCGATCCTCAAAGAGCGACTCTTCGGGCTCAACGGCGATGAAGGCAATCACGGCGAGGACGTCAAGGAGTGCTACTTCTACCTCGACAGCACGCCGACGCACTCATACATGAAGTGCCTGTACAAGTATCCGCAGGCCGCATTTCCTTACGACGCGCTGGTCGCCGAAAACCGACGGCGTACGAGGAACGATCCCGAGTTTGAGCTCATCGACACCGGCGTCTTCGACGGCGATCGCTACTTCGACGTCTTCGTCGAGTACGCGAAAGCCGACGTCGACGACATCGCGATACGCATCACCGTCACGAATCGCGGACCCGAGCGCGCCGAGCTCGAGGTGTTGCCGACGCTATGGTTCCGCAACACGTGGTCGTGGGCGCCGCAAAGCCCGAGGCCGTCGCTCCATCGCGCATCGGATGCGGCGCATGTCGCGATCGAAGCGCTCCATCCCAGCATCGGCCGGATGCTCCTTGAATGCGACGGTGAACCGCAAGCGCTCTTCACGGAGAACGAGACGAACTACGAGCGGATTTTCAACGTCCGCAACGAGACGGACTATGTGAAAGACGCATTTCACCGCTACCTCATCGACAACGCGGTCGACGCCGTGAATCCGCTCGGCGAGGGCACCAAGTGCGCGGTGCGCTATTCGATCGCCGTCGATCCGGGCGCGAGCCGTGTCATCCGTTTGCGACTCCATCAAGGGCCTTCAGGTTCGCAGGCGAGCACGTTCGGAACCGCGTTCGACGAGCTGTTCGACGCTCGCAAGGCTGAGGCAGACGACTTCTACCAGCGCATCACCCCGTTCAAGATGTCCGATGACATGCGCGCGATTCAGCGCCAAGCGTTCGCGGGTATGCTCTGGTCAAAACAGTTCTACCGCTACGTCGTCGAGCGCTGGCTTGAAGGCGACCCGTCGGGTCCGCCCCCGCCGCCGCAGCGCCTCGACGGCCGCAACCACGACTGGGTGGACATGTACGCCGACGACGTGCTCTCGATGCCGGACAAATGGGAATATCCGTGGTTCGCCGCCTGGGATCTCGCGTTCCACGTCGTCACGTTCTCGCTCATCGACCCGGCGTTCGCGAAGCAGCAGCTCCTGTTGCTCACGCGTGAATGGTACATGCATCCAAACGGGCAGCTGCCCGCCTACGAGTGGGCGTTCGGCGACGTCAACCCGCCGGTGCACGCGTGGGCCGCGCTTCGCGTCTACCGGATCGAGCGCGAGATGTACGGCAAAGCCGACACGCTCTTCCTCGAGCGCGTCTTCCAAAAGCTGCTCATGAACTTCACGTGGTGGCTCAACCGCAAAGACGCGGACGAGAACGACATCTTCCAAGGCGGCTTCCTCGGTCTCGACAACATCGGCGTCTTCGACCGCAATGCACAGCTGCCGACCGGCGGCCATATCGACCAGGCGGACGGTACGGCGTGGATGGGCATGTACTGCATGAACATGCTCACGATCGCGGTCGAGCTCGCGATGACGAAGCCGGCGTACGAAGATATCGCGAGCAAGTTCTTCGAGCACTTCCTTCGCATCGCGGAAGCGATGAATCACGTCGGTGAAAAAGAGATCGGGCTGTGGGATGACGAGGACGGGTTCTACTACGACGTCCTTCATCTGCCGAGCGGCGAGCACGATCCGCTGCGCGTCCGCTCGACGGTCGGGTTAGCGCCGCTTTTTGCGGTCGCGACCGCGGAGGCCGCGCTTGGCGAGAAGCTGCCGAACCTGCGTCAGCGCGTCGAGTGGTTTTTGGCCCATCGTCCGGACCTCGCCGACAACGTCGCGAGCTTCGTCACGCCGGGCGTCGACGAGCGGCGTTTGCTCTCGGTCGTCAACCGCGATCGTTTGTCTCGCATCCTCTACAGGATGCTCGACGAGTCGGAGTTCTTGTCGCCGCACGGCGTTCGCGCGCTCTCGAAGTATCATGCGCTGCGCCCGTTCATGATCGAGTCGAACGGCACGACGCACATGGTCGGATACGAGCCGGCAGAATCGCGGACCGGCGCGTTCGGCGGCAACTCGAATTGGCGCGGCCCGGTGTGGTTCCCGATCAACTTCCTCATCATCGAGGCGCTCCAAGTCTACCACTACTACTACGGCGACGATTTCACGATCGAATGTCCGACAGGATCGGGCCGCTTCATGAACCTATGGGATGTCGCGATGGAACTCGAGCGCCGGCTTATCGGCATCTTCGCGCGCGACGGTCAAGGCAAGCGCGCCGTCTTCGGCGCGAACGAAACATTTCAGACGAACGCGAACTGGCGCGACCACATACCGTTCTACGAATATTTCAACGGCGACAATGGCATGGGGCTCGGCGCGAGCCACCAGACCGGGTGGACGGGCATCGTCGCGAAGATGATCCGTCAGGTCGCGCAGTACGGCGACGGCTCGAAGGAACGCTGAGAAGTGGAGCGCGTCGACGTCATCGTCATCGGCAGCGGGCAAGGCGGCGTGCCGTTCGCGGTCGATCGCGCGAAGCGCGGCGATCGCGTCGTGCTCTTCGACCGCGGCCGGCTTGGGGGATCGTGCGTCAACTACGGCTGCACGCCGTCAAAAACGTTCTTGGCGGCAGCGCATACGGCCGGCCGCGCGCGTCATGGCAAGACGCTCGGCGTGCGAGGCGATGTCAGCGTCGATTTCGGCGCGACGATAGACCGAGTCCGCTCGGTGGTTGGCGAATGGCGAGATGGGGTCGAGAAGAAAGTCGCTGCGGCAGGCATCGAAGTCGTGCGTGCCGAGGCATCGTTCACCGGCGAGCGCATCGTGACCGCGGGCGGGCAAGAATTCACGGCGCCGCTAATCCTCATCGACACGGGCACGTCGCCGCTCGTGCCGCACGTGCCGGGTCTCGCCGGCACGCCGTACATGACGAACGTGACGTTCTTCGACCAGCGCGTGCTGCCGAAGCGTCTGCTCGTCATGGGCGGCGGCTACATCGGGCTCGAGCTCGGCCAGGGCATGGCCCGTTGCGGTTGCCAGGTGCACATCATCGACTCGAACGCGCGCGTCCTCGCGCGAGAAGAAGCCGATGCGTCCGAAGCTCTCACGAAGGGATTGTTGGCAGACGGTATCTCGCTCCATCTCAGTCGCAAGGCGACCGAGGTAAAGCACGACGGCGGGTTCGAGATGACGCTCGACGACGGTTCGAAATTGAGTGCCGACGCGCTGCTCGTCGCGACCGGACGCGTGCCGAACACGGCGGCGCTGCAGGCGGAGAAATCCGGAATCGCGCTCGATAAGCGCGGCTACATCGGCATCGACTCGCGTTTCGCGACGAGCTGCCAAGGCGTCTATGCGATCGGCGACGTCGCGGGTCAGCCGGCCTTCACGCACGTCTCGTGGGAGGACCATCGCCGACTCGAGGACATCCTCGCGGGCGGAGTGCGGACGCGCGACGATCGCGTGCTGGGGTACTCGACCTATACCGAGCCGCAAGTCGCGCGCGTCGGCATGACGGCGGAAGAAGCGAAACAGACCGGCCGCGATGTGCGCGCCGTCACGCTTCCGCTGAGCGAGATCGCGCGCGGCATCGAATGGGATCAGCAAAACGGCTTTTTCCGGCTCGTCGTCGACGGCCAGAGCGAGAAGATCCTCGGCGCGACGATGGTCGGCTACGAGACGGCTGAACTCGTCCACGTGATCCTAGCGCACATGGAGGCCGGCTCGACTTGGCGCGTTCTCGAGCGCTCGGTCCACATCCACCCGACCTTCGCAGAAGGCCTGCCCAGCCTCGCCCGTCTCCTGACGTAAATTACCCCATAGAATGTGGTATTCCGAGCGAAGCTCGGATGAGAGGCTGCAAAAACAAAAATGCCGAGCTGCGCTCGGCATACCACATAGTTATGAGTGAGATGTCCCTAGCGGTTAGCCCGCGGAAGCACCCCAACACGCGTGGAGCGCGTCTTCGACCGGATCCGGGCGGCGCGAGCGTGAGAGCGCCACGCTGCCGGCGACTGCGGCGACGGCGATCACAGAGAGGAAGACGAAGAGACCGATCCGGGCTGCGGGCAGGTTCACGGCAGAGATATCCTTTCTGCACGATGGACCTGCCCGTAACGCGGTTTGTTACAGCCCCTAGCTGCCCGTCGGGATCACCGTTCTCGCGTCGAGCGTCCGTCCGACTCGCGCCTGGAGGTCTTCGAGGTGCGCGCGCGTCATCGTGTCGAGCTTCGATGATGCGAGCGCCGACCGCAGATCGGACTGAAGGTCGGTGAGCTCGAGCCGCGCGAGCGCTTGCGCGTCGTACGGCGTTCCCGGTGCCGGCGTGAGAAGCAAGCCGGACAGCAGCGCCGCGTAGCTCTGCTGCTCGCTGCGATGGATGAGCGAGATCGATCCGACCGACTTGCCGCGCAGATCGCCGAAGACGCTCGCCTGCGTCCACGAGAACAGATCGGTGAGACTCATCGTCTGTCCAGGCTTCGCTCGAAGCGACATGTCGTCGATGCGCGAGAGCATCAAGGGTTGGAACATGATGTGCAGTTCCTGATCCTGGATGCCTTCGGCCAGCTCGGCGACGGCGATGTCGTGTCGATCGGACGGCGTGTACGACCACTCGCCGTTCTCCCAGAACGGCGACCATTCGGCGTACGTCATCCGGTTGAGCAGCTGCGGTGAGAACTGCCACGCGGAGTCGCCGAACACGTAGTGATCGAGCATCCCGAACGCGCGTTGCTCCTCGCTGCGCGGTTCCGGTGTCAGCGGCGCGGTGCTCTTCGGATCGCCGGCGTGCGCGCGCGAAAGCCACTCACCGCCGATGAAGTGTTCGGGCATGACCGCGCACGTCAGATATTCGCCCATCGCGAATCCGAACGCGTCGCGCGCCTCTTCGTACGATTGACCGGGCTGCGGGAAGCGCTTGTCGATCCCGTCGATGAGATCGTTCGCGAGCTTCATGCGCGTGTCGCACCAGCCGAGCGTGTCATTGCTGAGATCCCAGTGATTGACGCGCGGGTCGATCGCGTGCGCATCTGCCCACGACACGTCTTCATCCGAAGCGAAGCGGTAGCGCGGATCCGACCACGCAGAAGCCCAACGGTCGAGCGTCGGGACTTCGTCCTGCGGCGTGCGCGCACCGGGGATCTTCGCGTAACCCCAGTGGATGACGTAGTAGTCGTACGGGCCGAGCGTATCTTGCCAGTAGTCGCCCTGGTGATAGCCCTTCGGCCAGAGGTTGATCGGCGAGTACTCCATCACCGACGTCGCCACACCGTAGCGCGATGTAAACGACTTGTCTTGTAGTTCCTTCGCGGTGTAGTCGTCCGAGCCGATGAAGTTGTGCTGCAATCCCCAGTCGTGGCCCGATTCGTGGAGCACGATCGACTTGAGGAAATCGTACTTGTAGCTTTCAGGCGTGGAATAGTTCTCAAGCCCGAGCATCTGGAGCGCTTCGAGGCCGAAGCCGGCTTCGCGGCGCATGCCTTGTGCGTAGAGCGCTTCCTCGCCGGAGAACGTCTTCAGCGCCGCCGCGCTGACGTTCGGCTCCACGTCGAACGGATACGAGATGCTGCCGTACTGCATGAGGTCGGCGTCGATGACGATGCCGGTGTGGAACTCTTGGCCGGTGCGCGGGTCGTAGACGAGCTGCGCTTCAGCGAATCCGCCGCTGTTGCTCTCCGTGAGCCAACGGACGACGTTGTAGCGGATGTCGTCGGCATCCCACGTCGGGTCGACCGACGGATCGGGCTGATCCTTGACGATGACCGCGTTGCTGATGCCAAGCGGTACGAACGCCTTGTTCCACGTGAGGAGCGCGTCGCGCACTGCCGGGCGATACTCCGGCGGGATCGTGCTGCTCAAGTAGAACACGAGCGGATGCTTCGACGGCGACAGCTTCTTGCTCGGATCCGACGGCTGCTCGTTCCAACGGACGGCGTAGCGGACGTCGCGCGAGCGGACGTTGTCGTTGCCGAACTCGAGATGCGTGTTGTCGAAGTAACCGACGCGATCGTCCGCGAGCCGCGGCATGAAGTCGGAGTTGTCGGGCGTCTGCGCGATGTTGTAGTCGACCTTGATGAGCAGGCTGCGCGGATCGGGAACGTTGTCGATGACGTTCGGCTCGTCGGACGCGAAGGTCTGATCAGCCTCGATGAGCACGTTGTCGGGGAACGCCTTCGTCGGACCGAAGTACGTGCGCTGCGGGTCGAGTCGATAGCCGTTCTCGGGATCTTGGACGTTGAGGACTTGCTTGAGCGTCGACCCGACGCCGAGGATGTCGCCGAGGAACGGCGATGCATCGAAGACGACGTCGCCTGTTGTGTCATCGGTCGAGACGATCGGCGTGACGTCGACCGTCGATGCCGCGAACGTCTGAGAGATCGCGAGCGCGGCGGAATCGTTCGTCGCGATGAAGTCGGTGTTCGGCCACGTGATCGCTATCTTGTCGTCGACCTTCGTGAACCTGATGAGGCGCGCCGGCGCGAAATCGGTCGAGCCGTTGAAGAAGAAATAGCCGCCGAGGCCGTTGCGCGGCACCGCCGTCTGGATGAAGTCGACATCGAGCTGCTTGGGCGAGACCTCGAGGAAGACTTTGCCGTCCCTGCGCCACACGGTGAAGAGCCCGTGCTGCACCTGCGCATCTTTCGTGAACACGGCGTACGGCGCTGGTCCGCCGCCTCCACCTCCGTCGCTTTCGTCGGCTCTGACCGCCGCAGGTAGGATGAATAGAGCGAAGACTGCCAGCGCCGCATGGAAAAATCGCTTCATTGATGATGTGCCCTCATAAGCC
>DASQJC010000334.1:0-2325 GCA_035631255.1 Candidatus Eremiobacteraceae bacterium
TGACCGTCGCCGACAACATGGCGTTCAGTCTGAAACTCAGAAAAGCTGATTCGAAGACGATCGAGGAGCGAGTGGCGAAGGCAGCCAAGATCCTGAACCTCGACCCCTACCTCAAGCGCTACCCACGCGAGCTCTCCGGCGGACAGCGGCAACGCGTCGCGATGGGACGAGCGATCGTGCGCGACCCCAAGGTCTTCCTGTTCGACGAGCCGCTGTCGAACCTCGACGCCAAGCTGCGCGTGGCAATGCGGGGCGAGATCAAGGCGTTGCACCAGCGGCTGAAGACGACGACGGTGTATGTGACGCACGACCAGGTCGAGGCGATGACCATGGCCGACCGGATCGTAGTCATGCACGACGGGCGCGTCGAGCAGATCGGCACGCCGCTCGATTTATACGATCACCCGGGAAATCTGTTCGTCGCGCAGTTCATCGGCTCTCCAGCGATGAACGTCGTCGAGGGCACGGTGCGGCGCGCCAACGGCGCGCGCCACGTCGAAGCGGCTGGGGGCGTGCTGTGGCCCATTGGGAGCGAGGGCGCCGGCGAAGGGCAGGCGGTTTCCTACGGCGTGCGGCCGGAGCATCTGCGTCTGACCTCGGCAACGGAGGGCGTGCCCGCGGAGATCATCGTGGTCGAACCGACCGGCGCCGAGACGGAGTTGCTCGTGCAGGCCGGCACGGCACAGATCACGCTGGTCACTCATGGCCGCCCGCAGGTGAATCCCGGCGACAGGATCGGGCTGGGCATTGAGCAGGGGGCGGTGCATTTGTTCGATCAGAAGACAGGGCAGCGCATCGGTACCTGACCCCGACGCGAAATGCATCGGGCATTTGACTTGCGTTCCATTAGGGAGACCGCCGTGAGGGGATTCGTCGCGAAACTCGGTTCCGTCGTGCTCGCGGCCTTGCTCGCCACATCGCTCGTTGCAAACGCGCAGCAAACGAAGCAGGCGCCTCGCGTGGCGTACGTCTGGCTCTACCGCATCGGCCCGTCCGCCCCGTTTGTCGAAGCGTTTGCCGACCGGCTAAAGGAGCTGGGCTGGACCGACGGGAAGACGATCCACGTCTCGTACCGTGACGCCGACGGCGATCCCGAAAAGCTGACGGCGATCATGCGCGAGCTGGTGGATTCCAACGTGGACCTCATCGTTGCGGCCTGCACCCCGGAGGCCAAGGCTGCGAAGAAAGCCACGACGACGATCCCGGTCGTGGTCGCGGCGACTGGCGATCCCGTCAAATCCGGCCTGGTCGCAAGCTGGGCGCGTCCCGGGGGGAACATCACCGGAATCTCCGCTTCATGGCTCGACTTGAGCGCCAAGAGAATGGAAGTGCTGAACGAAGTCGCTCCCAAGGTCAAGCGCGCTTCGGTCCTCTGGAACCCGATCCGAGGCGACAACGCGTTCGAAGTCGAGGTGATGCAGGACGCTGCGCGCAAAATGGGCATCGAGCTGCAATCGCATCAGGTCCGGGACCGCGACGAGATTGAGGTCACGCTCGCTGCGATAGCCAAGGATGGAACGCAAGCCATCACCCAGACCGGCGACCCCGTAATGTTTACCTACTCGCGCCATCTCATCGATTTCGCCGACAAGATGCGGATTCCGGCGATCTACGACAATCGGTTCTTCGTGGACGCAGGGGGGCTGATGTCGTACGGGCCGAACCTGCCCGCGCTGCATCGACGCGCCGCAGACTACGTCGACAAGATCCTCAAGGGCGCGAAGCCGGCGGACCTTCCCTTCGAGCAACCGTCGAAGTTCGAGCTCATTATCAACATGAAGGCCGCGAAGGCGCTCGGTCTCAGCATTCCGCAAGCGCTGCTGGTTCGCGCTGACGAAGTCATTCGCTGAACGACATGGCGAAGAAAAGAGACAAGCTTCGTTCGACCCAGTGGTTCGGCCGCACGGACCGTGACGCGATCACACATCGCTCGTGGATGAAGAACCAGGGCATTCCGCACGACCAGTTCGACGGCCGCCCCGTGATCGGCATCTGCAATACCTGGTCGCAGGCCACACCATGCAACGCGCATTTTCGCGAGCTCGCGCAGCACGTCCGCGACGGGGTGCTCGACGCGGGTGGCTTCCCGATCGAGTTTCCGGTGATGAGCCTCGGCGAGACGCTGATGCGGCCGACGACGATGCTCTTCCGCAACCAGGCGGCGATGGACGTCGAGGAGTCGATCCGCGCCAACCCGTTCGACGGCGTCGTGCTGTTGATGGGTTGCGACAAGACCACGCCGTCGCTGCTGATGGGTGCCGCGTCGTGCGATCTGCCGACGATCGGCGTGTCGGGCGGGCCGATGCTCAACGGCAAGTATCGCGG
>DASQJC010000335.1:0-3228 GCA_035631255.1 Candidatus Eremiobacteraceae bacterium
CCGGCCGACTCGTCGACCCCGCTCGTCGACGTGCCCGCTACGCCGCCCGTGACGGCGGTGACCGCACCACCGCGACGATCGCGACGACTGCAAAGATGAGAAACGCGTCGCTCTTCGACGCGCCGCCGATCGGTGTCGGCGAACTCTGCCGTCAGATCAAACGCGCTCTCGAGAGCGCGTTTCCTCAGCGGGTGCGGGTCGTCGGTGAGATCTCCGGCTGCAACGTCAATCGGGCGAGCGGTCACGCGTACTTCACATTGAAAGACGCGCAGGCGAGCATCGCGTGCATCTGCTACGGCGACCGTTTGTCGCAGCTCGACATCAAACTGCCTCTGCCAGACGGATTGCAGGTCGAGATACGCGGCCGCGTCACGACATGGATGCCTTCGAGCAAATACCAGATCATCGTCGACGACATCGTGCCGGTCGGTCGCGGCGAGCTGCATCGGCGCTTCGAGCAGCTCAAGCAGCAGCTCTCGCGCGAAGGCCTGTTCGCTCGCGAGCGCAAGCGGCCGTTGCCGGAGTACGTGCGGCGTGTCGCGATCGTGACGAGCCGCGAGGGTGCGGCGCTGCAAGATTTCCTGACGACGTGTCGCCGCCGCGGTGCTCACCTTGAAGTGATCGTCGTCCACGCGCCGGTGCAAGGCGAAGCTTCGGCGACACGTGTGGCGACGGCCATTCGTCGCGCATCGACGCTGGCAGTCGACGTCGTCGTCGTCGCGCGCGGCGGTGGATCGCTCGAAGACCTGTGGGCATTCAACACGGAGATCGTCGCGCGCGAGATCGCCGCTTGTCCGCATCCAGTGATCTCCGCTGTCGGACACGAGACGGACGTGACGATCGCCGACTTCGTCGCCGACGTGCGTGCGGCGACGCCGACGGCCGCAGCAGAGCTCCTCTCGCCGGATCGCCCGAGGCTATTGCGGGCCCTGGCCGCTTCCGAGAGCCGGCTCATCGCCGGATTGCGTCGCGCGGTATGGAGCGCGCGCGAGCGCATCGATCGAACGTCTGAAGATATCATCGACGCGGCGAACGACATCGTCTTCGCGCGTGCTCAGCGGATAGACGAACTTGAGGTTCGCTTGCGTGCGGCGGATCCTCGTCGTCGGGCTGTAGAGTTACGCCGTCGAATCGCCGCGTCGGGGATGCGCTTGCGGGTCGCGACGGCTCGGGCGTTCGCCGGTGCCGTTGCGGAGATCGTCGATCTCGAAGAGCATCTGCGCATTTCGCTCGCGCAAGCGATGCTCGCTCGGACGAACGCGCTCCAGGTGGCGAGCGCACGGCTTTCCGCGCTCGGCCCGACGGAGACGCTGCGACGCGGGTACGCGATCGTCTTCGACAAGAACGGGGTCGCGCTCGTCGACAGCACGGGATCGCGCGTCGGCGATCCGCTCGACATAGAATTGCATCGCGGCCGGCTCAAAGCCGACGTGACCGCGAAGGAGGATCCTAATGGCGAAGACGACGGGCAAGAAGAAGGCTGAAGACGGCTCGGAAGACGAGCTGAACTTCGAGCAGAGCCTCGCGCGGCTCGAGCAGATCGTCGAATCGCTCGACGACGGCAACTTGCCGCTCGAGAAATCGCTCGCGCTATTCAAAGAGGGCACGAAGCTCGCTCGCAACTGTCGCGAGCTGCTCGCCGAAGCGGAAGTGCAGGTGAAAGACGCGTTGCGCGATGTCGAATCAACCCGCGCCTCCGCCGAAGAAGAGGAATAGGATGGAGCGGTCGACCTTAATGGTCGACCGTAGGCCGAGCGAAGCTCGGCAACGACGATGAAATCAAAGCCTGGGACGAAACGCCTCGATGCGGCAGTCGCGCAAACCGCGTCGATTTCGCGCGAGCGAGCGCAGGCGCTCATCATGGCCGGCAAGGTTTTCGTCAACGGCAATCCCATCACGAAGGCGGGTTCGACCGTCTCGGACGACGCCGAAATCGAGATCAACGACGACACGCGTTTTGTCAGCCGCGGCGGCGAGAAGCTCGAGCGCGCGCTCGACGCCTTTGAATGGTCCGTCGCCGGCCTCCGGTGCCTTGACGTCGGCGCTTCTACTGGCGGCTTCACCGACTGCCTGCTGCAACGCGGCGCTATATCCGTGACGGCGGTCGACGTCGGTTACGGTCAGCTGGCGTGGTCGCTGCAAAAAGATCCGCGCGTCACAGTGGTCGACCGGACGAACTTCCGCCTCGCCGATCCTAACGCGCTCGGAGCGCCATTCGATTTCATCACCATCGACGTCTCGTTTATCTCGCTGACGAAACTTGCGGACCAACTGCGAGCGTCAGCATCAAACGGCGCGCGCATCGTCGCCTTGGTAAAGCCGCAATTCGAGGTCGGTAGAGCGGCAGTCGGTCGCGGCGGCGTCGTACGCGATGCATCCGAGCACGTCAAAGCCATTCAAGCGGTGATCGCAGCGTTCGATCATGCCGGCCTCAAACCGGCGCGTTTGACCTTTTCGCCCATCACAGGGCCTGCCGGCAACATCGAATTCTTGCTTGGGGCGATCGCCGATGACGGCGCCGCTGCGAGCGACCTCGAGGTGGCGGGGGTCGTCGCAGCCGCTCACGAAACGCTCGGAAGATGAGCGTGCGACGGATCGGCAACCTCGGCATATACGTCGACACGCGCCGTCGCTCGGCGGTCGACGCGGCGAAAACCGTCATCCGCATCGCCGAAGAATCAAACGTCGCCCTCCAGATCAAGCCCGAGCAGGCCGCGGCTGTCGGCCTGAAACCAGCGGCTTCTGATGGTTTTCCCGCCGGCGCTGACCTCATCGTTTCGCTCGGAGGCGACGGCACGTTGCTGCGTGCCGCGCACCTCGCGGTGCCGCACGACATCCCGGTAGTCGGCATCGATTTCGGGCGTATGGGCTTCCTGACCGCGCTCAGCCGCAGCGACTACGCGAAAATGCTCGGTCAGCTCATCACGAACGGCGTCGAAACCGAACCACGCACCGTACTTCAAGCGACGCTCGAAAACGGGAAGCGCTTTCTCGCGATCAATGACGTTCACATAGATCGCATCGAACACGGCAACACGCTGACGTTTAGTATCACGCTCGGCGGCGAGCATGTCACGGATATCCCCGCCGACGGCATCGTCGTTTCGAGCCCGACTGGGTCGACCGCATATTTCTTATCCGCCGGCGGACCGATAATGGCGCCTGGACTCGATGCGTTCGGCATCGCGCCCATCTGTCCGCATACATTGTTCTCGCGGCCTCTCGTCG
>DASQJC010000336.1:0-16350 GCA_035631255.1 Candidatus Eremiobacteraceae bacterium
AGACAGCGCGCGGTGCGGCCTCGGCTCGCAGAGCACCAGCGAGGTCGAAGGTGAGCGCATCGGCTTCGACGAGCGTGACGTTTCCGACACCCGCGAAGCGCTCGCGAACGATCTCGGCGAGCCCGCGATCGATCTCGAGGGTCGTCACCTTACGCGCGCGCTCGGCGAGCGCTGACGTGAGAGAGCCCGTGCCGGCGCCTATCTCAACGACAAAAGCGCCCGGCGGCACCGCTTCCGCGACGCGCCGCGCAAAGCGCGGATCGACGAGGAAGTTTTGGCCGAGGCGCTTGCGCGCGTGCAAGCCGTGCGCGGCGAGCAGCTTTTTCGGTGAAGGAAAGGACGTGCCGTCATCCGCCATCGCGGCGGCGCCGTTCGACGGCGCGGCGTTTGCTACCGCTTGAGGATGAAGACCTGCACCGGCCGGCGGCCGAACTGGATCGCTTCGTCGTACGAGTCCATGCACAGGTCGATGCGGTTGCCGATGATCGCGCCGCCGGTGTCGGCCGCGAGCGCGAAACCGTAGCCGGGCACGAACAGCTTCGTGCCGAGCGGGATGACACGCGGATCGACGGCGACGACGCCCTCTTGCGCGAGGATGCCCGTCGCCGTGTAGCCGGTCGGCGCCGCCGACGCCGTGTCGGCGGTATACGCTGTCGCGACCATCGTCATCGCAGCGCCGAGCGCGACGTTCGGCATCATCCGGCGGAGATCGGCGAGTGTCTTCGGCGTGCCGATGACGACGACGCCGGGCGTCGGACTGTGGACGACTTGACGGGCCAACACTTGACGATTGACGACGACGTCATCCCACATGGTCACTCGTTCGGTGACCCAGGCGACGCCGTGCGCGCCGGAATGCACGATCTTTTGCTCACCCGGCGCGAGATGCGCCGAGTAACGGATCGTCGGATCTGCGTCGAACTCGACGCGGCGCGAGTGGATCTTCGTTTCGATGTGGAGATTCGAGACGCGCTCTGGAACGCGCAGATCGGAATCGTCGATCCTTGTCGTCGTCAACATCGACTGTGCCGTTCCGACGATCATACTCGTCTGCGCATCGGCGATCGCCTGACGCGCGGCGCTCGATGTCGCCGGATCTGCGCTCGTCGATGAGTACCACGTGCCGACGATGCGCGAAGGATCGAAGATCGGAAGCGGCGTCGTCTGCACTTTCGCATCGGATTGCGAGATCGAACAAGTGATGAAGATGACCGCGATCAACGCGCCGATCTGGACGGCCGGACGGCGCGCGGGGCGAAACGCGAAAGAGAGTTGCGTCGCGGCATAGTTCAAGCGAGGCAGGCGGAAACGGGTCAAATCGTGCTAATGCTCCGTAGGTCTCGACATGCTGCGGCGGGTTTCGCCGGGCGGCTTTTTTGCGAAGCGGCAGCTCATAATGGCTGCGTCGGGACTCAGGTCAGGTTCGCGGATTGATCGGGATCGAGTGCGAACGCTACAAAATAAGAAAGGCTTTTGTATAAGCCTTGACGTGCATAGGTATTATAACACGCAGCAAGCAAGCCGGTCAATTCAACGAGCACTCATCGTCGATGAAAACGCAAGCCGCGTTCCAACATGCAGACGTTTTGTACCGCGATGGGAATCGCGGTTCGAAATCACGAACGCGACTTTATCCACAGTCGCAGCTAGACAAGCGGTAGGAACGCACGTTTGAAGATCGCGCTCTTCACGGAAGTGTATCGTCCCATCGTCAACGGCATCGTGACGTCCGTCGATACGCTCGCGCACGTCTTGCGCGAGAGCGGTCACGACGTCTACACGTTTGCGCCGCACATCCCGCGCGGTGCGGAGACGAAAGGTCGCGTGTTTCGCATGCCGTCGCTGCCGCTTCCGGCGCGCACGGAATATCGACTGACGCTTCCACTTGTCGCGCGTCGCAACAAACGACAATTCTTGAGTCAGTGCGATGTGATCCACAGCCACTCACTTTTCATCACCGGATGGATGGCGTCGTATTACGCGCGCAGACGATTTCGCGTGCCGCTCGTTTTCACGTATCACACGCTGCTCGATCGTTACTCGCATTACTCGCCGCTCGGACCGCGCATCACGGCACAACTGACGCGCGAACTGACGCGAGCGTACGCGAACGCTGCTGACGCAGTCATCGTACCGACGCAAACAGTAGCGTCCGGTTTGCGCCGCGATGGTGTCACGGCGCCGATCTGCATAGTGCCGACGGGCGTCGATCTGGAAGCCTTCCGGAACACCGGCGCGAGCGTCGGCATCGGGGTCCGCGGACGGCTCGGGATAGCCCCGGACGCCCCGCTTTTGCTGCTTGTTTCGAGGCTGGCCCAGGAGAAGAGCGTCCCGCTCGCCTTCCAGGCTCTATCCCTTGTCCGGGCCGAGTTGCCCGATGCGCAGCTGCTGTTGGTCGGCAGCGGCCCGCTCGAAGAGTCGCTCAAGAACCAGGCTAAGGCCGAAGGGTTGGGCGGAGCCATCCATTTCGTCGGCAGCGTGCCGCACGATGACCTTCCGTCGTACTACGCAGCTGCTGACGCCTTCATGTTCCCCTCGATCACGGAGACTCAAGGGCTCGTGCTTGCGGAGGCATTCGGCGCTGGCTTGCCGGTCGTCGCTGTGGACAGCCCTCAGACACGCGATGTCTTCGGAAGCAACCTCGCCGGCGCACTCGTCGCCGATGCGGACGGGATGGCTTCGGAGCTCAAACGGTTGCTGACGGATCCGGCCGCTCGCAGTGCCGCGTCTGCGCACTCACGCGCAGCAGCGTCATCATTTGATGCACGAGCGACTGCCGGCCGCGTTTTGGCGGTCTACGAAGCAGTGGTCGCAAATCGCGCCGGCACGGCGGACATGTCCGCGTTTGACGAGCTGTTTGACGTGGTCGATCCTGGGCAAGTAACCCCTGTATCCTCGACCTCGCCATAGCCTCGAATCACCCCATATTTAACGGGACGTTTACTTGACTTTCGAACACATGTTCGATATGCTTTTGTCATCATGGAGACCCTCGAGAGAGCCCGCAAGACCCGCCGCGACTGCCAAGCGCTCGTCGCGACGGTCCGTTGCGGCCCAGGCCGCGGCCTAGCCGCGCTGAGGCTCATCGACGACTCGGGCAACGCCGCCGAGCATTTCATCCCGTTCGCCGTCCATGAGATGCCCTCGCAAAAGGGTCACGACTACACGTACGCCGGCCTGATCAGCGCCCTCGAGCGGCTGCGATCGCTCGACGTCCGCCGCGTACTGCTGCAGACCGACGACGAGACGGTCGTCGCGGAGATCCAGCGCCGCGCAGATCCGCATCGCGATCTCACGCTGCCGTACATCATCCTCGGCTGCAAACTGAACGAGTTCGCGAGCGCGAAGATCATCGCCGTGCCGGCTCAACGCCTCGCAGCACTGCGTGCAAAAGCATCGGCGCTCGCCTCGACGGTCTACCAAAGCGTCGCCTGAAAGTGGGTGGAGCGGTCGACCTTCATGGTCGACCGCCGCGACCTTTCCATGCGAGAAAAAATGTAGTAGCCGAGCGAAGCTCGGCCTTTCTTATGTCGCCGTCTCGATGCGCGGCTTATCCTCGACGTCGCTGGTCGATTGAACAGCCTCCGCGACCGGTGCAAGCGGTTGCGGCGGCACGACGAGCTGTGGACGCATGAACCGTCGCAATATCACACGGATGATTCCCGCGATCGGCACTGACAAGAACATGCCGCCGATGCCGCCGAGCTCTGCGCCGATGAGGATCGCGACGATCACCATGAGCGGCGTCAATCCAACGCGCTGACTGACGATCGCCGGCGCGATGATGTGGCCTTCCAGCTCGTAGAGCAGCGCGAACGCGCCGATGAGAACGAGCGCCCACACCGGGCCGGCGTTGAACAGCTCGAGGAGTACAGCCGGAATGGCACCCGCGATCGCGCCGACATACGGCACGAGATCGGCGGCGCCGGCGAAGACGCCGATCAATAACGCGTACTTGATCCTGAAGATCAGCAGCAGTACCGTGACGAGGCCGCCGACGATCGCGCCGACGATGAGCTGCCCCCGGACGAATCCGCCGACGACCGTGTCGACGTCGGCGAGCACCGCAAGCGTCCGCTCCCTGTGACGCTGCGGGAAAAGATCGACGACGGCATCCCGCAACCGATCGAGATCGAGCAAGATGTAGAACGCGAGCAGCGGCACGAGGATGACCGCCGTCATGAACGCGGCGAGGCTCGCAGCGAAGCGCAACGCCTGTCCGGCGAAATCGGCAGCGACGGTCTGGAATTGGGAGACGAGGTTGTCGAGCGACGCGACAGCCGATTGACGCGCGGCTTCCGGAATCGTTGACAGGATGTTGTTGTTCGCGTTGACGATCGCATCGCGCGTCTCGGCGAGCAGGCGCGGCGTGTCGGTCGTCAGTCGCTGCGCTTCATCGGTCACGACCGGACCGATGTATGCGAGGCCGGCACCGATGACGACCGCGACAGCGATGTAGACGAGCGTGATCGCAGCCCACCGAGGCAGGCGCCGGCGCTGGAGCCAGTTGACTGCCGGATAGATCAGGTACGCGAAGAACGTCGCCGCGATGAGGATGATGACGACGAGCTTGATCTTCGCCAAGAAGAGATAGACGACGGTGCCGAGCGCGAGGCAGAGCGCTACGAGTCCAAACGCTTTGAGATTTCGGGTGAGCCGGTCGTCGCTCATAAGGGCGCGCGTTCTCCGTCAGTGCAGATGTGCCTACCCGAATTCGAGCGCCCGAGTTGCACGTGAAGCATGACTAGATGGTACCCCGCATGACAAAAAAGAGGGGCTGCTTATCGCAGCCCCACGTCTATGTAGAAACCGACCGCTATTCGTTTATGGCGGTGGTCGGTGAGACGCTGATGTCGGCCGAGCCGCTAGGCCCGACGAGCGTCGGCGTCTGTGAATGGCTGGTCGGCGGTCCGGCTTCCACAAGCGGGTAGTCGGCGTCTATCACGTAGGCGGTGTTGCCGCCGCACGGGATCGGAAAACCGTTGCCGCTCAAGCAATTACCGGAACCGACGATCGTCGCCGAAGTATTCGTTGTCTCGACTGTTGCGACGATGATCGGAACCGAGCTGATGACCGAGTTGCTGACGACGATCAAATACTCGGTCGGCGTTAGCACCGTGCCGTGATGGTGCACCTTTGAACGCGTCCTCAGCGGGTTGCCGATCGTGAACGTGCCGCCGCCCGCGCCGTCAGAGACGAAGCTCGTCACGCCGGTCGCATTGGGCAGCGTGGCTGTCGAATTCAACGTCGCGTTCGCCGAGAAGTTGACGTTTGCTCCGTTCACGGTCACCGTCGTCGAGACGTTATAGTTTCCGGCGACCGGCGCCACGCCCGTCTGTATGAAGCCAAGGGAATACCCAATGCCGTTCGTGTCAGCCGGACTGTACGTCGGAGGCACACCTGCGAGGATATCACCGAGGCTATCAGATTCGCACACGGGGAAGAGCGGCGGTTGCGGCACCGGATTTTGGCCGTAGCCGAAGAGCTCATCGCACGTGTTCGTCGAGTCTGAAGCGATGATCGTTCCGCTCGGTCCGGTGAGTGAGAAAAAACCAGGTTGCTGATATGCCGAGTTTCCGAGGTTATTCCGGAACGACGTCACGACGTTGAGCGTCGGGCTTCCGAGTCCGAGCGTGCCGGCGCTATCGTTGATCGTGCCGACGGCGAGTTCCAACTTGCCCTGCGACGTCGTGATGTTGGCGATGGATTTGTTCGTCGTGCAGCCCGCGATCGCGATAAGGCACAGCATCGCGATTATTCCTGCGCCGATATTGCGCATCTCCGTTTGTTCCTTTCTCATGCGTGTTGTGAACCGGGCCATCGAGCGAACGCCGTAGCGCTCGCTCGATGACGGAATGCGGCCCTCTCCTAGAACTTAGTGTCCACGAAGAAGGTGAACAGTCGCGCCGGTCCGGTCGCTTCGTTTTCGAACGGAAGCGGGCTGCGTGCGTATTGGTATGGCTCGTAGAGCGGGTTGACCAGGTTCGTGCCCGAGGAGCTGTTGTATCCGCCAAGGCCGTTGTTGCGGTAACGCGAGTTGCCGCCGACGACGGAGTCGGTGTAGTTGCCGAACAGGTTCGAGACCCGGAGTCCAACTTGCATCCCGTTCGTGCCGATATCGTGCGCGAGCGAGAGGTTCATGGTCATGATCGCCGGGCCTTTGAGCGTGCCCGGATCGGTGCCGTCAGGCGTGCCGCGCGATCCGGTGATGTTCGGATGGGTGATCGTTCCCGGGTTTGTGGGGTCGGTGAAGTAGTATGCGCTCGTGTTCGCGTTGAGGCCGTTGAACGAGGCTGCGAGGTCGGTGTTGAGGACCTCCTCCGGAACGGTCTGGCCCTGCGCGTTCGTGACGAACACGAACGTGTGCGTACCGACACCATACCGGTAACCCGATTCATACGGGAACTCGGCCGCCGCATGGAAGCCCTGCCGCGTGTCGTAGCTCAGGTTAAGCGCACCGGTGACGGGCGCGAGGTACGAGACGTGGAAGAAATGTCCAAGCGCGAGCGCCGCGTTGTTCACCGACGGGAAGAAGTCGCTGTTGTAGTTCGCGAGCGTATTGTCGTATGTCGCGTCGATGAAGCCCGACCAGCCGTACGTCGCGAGCTTCTGGACCGAGAGTTCGACGCCAGTGTTTTCGTTGATGCCTGCGTTCTCTTCGCGCGGCGAGCCGAAAACCGGCGTGCCGTCCGGCAGCGTGAGGATCAGCGGCGTGTTCGCAACGACGTAGTCGACGCCCTTACGATAGTACGGCGTGATCTTCAACTGCAGTCCGTGACCGAAGTCGTGCTCCCACGACGCGTCGACGTTCGTCGCGCGTTGCGGCCGCACCGGCGTGTACTGGGCGAAGAAGAACGAGTTGAACAGCTCGCGGTTGAGCTGGTAGAGATTCGTGATGTGGTTGCACCGGACGTTGCCGTTCTGCGGATCGTGCCCGTTGACGCACGTCGGACTGAAGTCCGGCAACGAGACGGGCACCGACTCGGTGGCCGGATTACCGCCCCACGCGAACTCGATGTTCGAGAACGGCGTGAACTCGATGTTCTTGCCGTACGACATGCGGAACGTGTTGGTGGCATCGGCTTGGTAGCTGAGCGCTAACCGCGGGCTGACCTGCGTCGGACGGGTGACGTCGGACGTGATCGGCGGGCTGTTGGGCGTGTCGTAGACGTCGAAGCCTTGCGCGAAGTCAAGGGTGACAGCTTGATTCAACGCGTTTGCGTTCGCGGGGATGTCGAGGCGTTCTTCATCCCAGCGCAGACCCGGCTGGATCGTCCATTTTTCTGTAGGCGTCCACTTGTCTTGGATCCACAAGTTGTTGCGATGAAGCGGATCGTGGACAAGTCCGGTCAGCTGCGGGAAGCACCCGTCCGCGGGCGTTCCGCAGGGGACCTGATTGAAGCCCGGCGGATCCGGTCCGAAGATGAAGACTAACGGTTCGAAGCTCGGCTGTCCGAGATCGTACTTCGACTGCGTGTAGATAGTCTCGCCGCCGAACGACACTTCATGCTGCGAGTTCAGCTGGTTCGTGTAGTCGAACGAGAGACCGAGGTTGTTGTTGACGTTGTGTTCGAACTCGTCGCCGAACGCTCCGCCGTCCCATGGGAAGAGGAAGACGTCGGATTCGATCGTTCGGAACACGAAGAAGTCGCCGAAACTCGAAGCGCTGAACTGGCGCTTGTAGTTGAGCTTCTCGATCGTGTGCACGTTGTTCTCGTTGTCAGGGTAGCCGGTGTTCTGCTCGATCGCCGTCTGGCCCGGGAAGAACGTACTGGAGTCGGCAGCGCCGCCAGTGCAGCTTATCCCGAACGCACCGCCGGCAACGCACGAGCCTCCCGTGTCGAGTTGCACGATGTTGTTGAACGATCCGTACGGCGTGATATTCGGATTGACGCCGTAGTTGTCATCGAACTGACTCGCGCCAGTTTCACCCATATATTCGAGCTCGTTCGCGTTGTTGTTGCCCCAGCGGTAGAAGAGGTTCGTCGTGTCGATGTTGCCAGAAGCATCTCCCGTCGCACCGACAAGACGCGGCAAAAATGTCTTCGTGTCGCCGTAGACGCGAAATTGGCGCAATCCGTTGAACGCGAAGAAGTAGCTGAAGCGATTGTCCGCGGTCGCATTGCCGTACTCGAACGCGAAGCGGTGGTCGAAGTTCGGCGCGTTGACGGTCGCCGTCGCCTCACCTTCGCCCGGATACGTACCGCGCTTGATCACTTCGTTGACGACGCCGGCGTTCGTGTTGCCTGCGCTGACGTCGTATCCGCCGGTCGACAAGACGACCGACGACTCGCCGGCGAGACTAAGGCTGTTGATGAACTGGCCCGTGATCGGGTCAGTCGCATCGACGCCCTGAAGCTCGTAGCCTTCTTCGTTCTCCGCGCCGCCGCGGATGATCGGATATCCGTTGCTGTCCGTTGTGATACCGGGAAGAGCGTCGAGCAGCGCCGTCTCAGAGATGTTCTGAGGCGTTCCGGTTATATTCTGGATCTGTTGTGGAGTGACGGTGTACGAGTCGGCGGGCGCCTTCGGTTGCACGAGCGACGCTGCGCTCCGCACCGCGACGGTGCCGATAACCTTCGCCTCGTTCACCATTTGCTGATTTTGTGTGATCGACTCGCCCTGCACGATCGTCAGGCCCGCCGCCACTTGCGGTTGATAGCCTTCGAGCGTGTACGTTATCGTGTATGTGTCGGGCGAGAGGCCCTGAAGTGCGTAGAATCCGTTGGAACCCGTTCGCGTTTTCTCCGTCATCGACGGTGAAACGGCCGAGACGGATACGTTCGCTAGCGGATGTCCGGAAGCATCGGTGACGGTGCCGTCGATAGCGCCGGTGGTCGCAGCGGCCAGAGCCCGTGTTTCCTGTCCTGCGAAGACCAGCAGCGCGCCCGCCGCAATCGCCATCAACGCCCGCATCGCTGACTTGGGCATTCGAGATTTCCTCCCTCAATGGCAAGAACACCAGCCACCCGACTCACGCCGCACTGCAGTCATCTCTGACCGTCCAAGGCGCACGATGTGAGTCGCATAACGGAAGCTGGCTAGGGGCGCTTCGTATGGAGACCCCCTAATCCTCCCGTTAGTTGGCAGTATGAAAAACGACCTGAGAACCTTGCGTTGAGATTGGATTCGGTACAAATGGCGGGCAAGGGCCGTCGTCGCACGAGATAGTTACAGTCTCGCCGTTTCCATTTAAATCTTTGAAATTGTACGTTCCGTCCGTGACTGTGTTGAACTCATCGTAAAGCGACTGCCAATCAACTGTCACTCCTGATCCATTTCCAGCGAAGAGCGCGGATCCCGACAAACCAGGTCCATGGAGTGTGTTTCCTCCTCCAGGGTCGCCTCCGTGATTAGCACCGTGCTGAAGCTGGCCTTTCAATAAGAACCCCACCAAAATTGGACTAGAACTCGGCGATGGTGACGGCGGCGGTGAGCCGGACGCGACGAGCACCGAGACATCAGTCGGCGCAGCACGTGACGCAAGATGGACATCGAGATGCTCCTGCGTTGGACCAGCCGCGCCGGACGATACGCTTACCGTCACGATACCGTTGCCGCCCTCCCAGTCTGCAGATCCATAATAGATGTGCACTGGCGTCACGTCAGCGCCGCCGACGATACCCGGCATCGAAGATGCCTCATGAAACGTCGCGCCGAATGCGGAAAACTCTGTCGCAACTTCGTCACGGTTAAGAATGTTCGGTGGACCGCCGGAAGTCGGGCTATACTCTATGCGATCTACGGTGCCTGAGCCGCCATCGTAGCGGTAAGCGACGAAGTTCGGCGAGCCGTCGGATGCCTTGCGGAAGAAGTCAACCTCGTGACCGCCGCTAGGACCACCGTTCGGCAGACCATACACATCGGTCGAAGGGACGAACACTGCAGTTGAGCTTCGCGCTTCTGATTGGAGCCGGCTGGCGAGCTCGTCGGCCGATCGTGCGATCCCGTTTCGGCTGACATCGAGCGAAGTCGTCGAAAGCGTATGACTGACGGCGAGCGTGATCGCGAAGAGCAACATGCCGAGGAGACAGATCGTCAACAAGACTTCGAGGAGCGAATACGCGCGGCGCGCGCGAAACGGCGTCTTCAGCATGAGCGTGCCCTCTTCAAACGCGGGGCCGGCCGAACTGAACGCGCCGCGAAATGCGAACGTACGAACCACTTCACCATGCGGAGCGAAGCCGGTCCCTGTGTTGCGCAATCATCACGCAAAACTCGATGGTCGTCAAGACCCAGCGCTCGAGCCTATGCCGAGCCAAGTGGTCCCATTCGATTGCACCGGGTCAACGATCGACGTCGCCCGACGACTCGTCGGCGCGTTCCTGATCAGAGAGCCAAACCAAACCGAGAACGAGGCGACAAGAATCGTCGTCAGGATCGTCGAGACCGAAGCGTATCTGCCGCTCGTCGATCCATCGTGTCACGCCTATCGAGGTCCGACCAAACGCAATGCGAGCGTCTTCGGCCGGCCGGGAACGTCGTACGTCTACTTCATTTATGGAAATCACTTCTGCCTCAACGTCGCGACCGAACCGCCCGGTATCGGCGCCGCAGTGCTGATACGAGCCGCCGAACCTATAAGCGGAATCGAGACGATGCGGGCCAGGCGGCCGCATATCGAAGACGCTCGGTTGGCGAGCGGTCCAGGTAACCTGTGCCGTGCGCTCGCGATTGACCGATCGCTCGACGGTGTCGATCTCGCAAACGGCCGAATCCACATCATCAGCGGCGAAGCGCCGCGGCGGCTCTTCGAAGGACCGCGCATCGGGCTCGCCGTCGCCCGCGAATGGCCCCTGAGATTTTTCGACGCCGACAGTCCGAGCGTTTCAGCCCATCGCCGTGGGCGACCGGCGTCGCGATGTGTCGCGCGTCAACGTTGACGTACGCTCGCGCTGTATGCTATAGTGTCGAAAGCGAGGCCGGTCGCATGCACACGGCACCGGTTTATCCGCTTCAATCACCTCATCCTTAACGAGATCACAACGGGCACGAGCGTCGCCAAGGTTCGTCTTGTCATTCGCCACGCGTTCTAACGCCTCTCGCGCAGACCGGTTCCGGTCAAGCCGCCTCATCCTCTATTCGCCTCACCTTCCATAGCCTCAAAGCAGGTCACAGTGCAAGAAGACAACGATTTCGAAAGCTCGTCCCGACCGGAGCGCCCCGCTCGGACCGGACGGCCGGTCAGCCGCGCGCGCATCCGTGCGGTTCCAGACGATAGCGACGAGTCGCAGGAGAGCGACACGCGCGATACTCGCGACGTGCGCGACACACGTGCTGAGTCGACGATTTCGTACGACGATCGCGAGCCGCGTGAAACCGACGTCGCCGAAAGCGCGTACGATCAGCAAGAGCGGAGCGAGCGTCGCGAGCGAACCGATCGCGGCTACGATCGCCAAGAGCGTTCCGAGCGCCCGGAGCGCGGCGAGCGGATCGAGCGCGACCGGGCAGATCGCGGTGATCGGCAAGATCGGCAAGATCGCCCCGAGCGACAAGAGCGCCAAGACCGCTACGAGCGTCACGATCGCGATGGCCGCGACGGACGCGATCGGCAAGACCGCGGACGCTACGATCGGCAAGATCGCGGTGATCGCGACCGCGGACGTTTCGACCGCGGAGGCAGACAGCAGGGCCGAGTGTTCGTGCCCCGCCAACAGCAGCAAGTCGAACGCTACGACAATCAGCCGAAGACGTACGTCGGCAAAGACGGCACAGTCAAGAACCTCATGAGCGTCAAGGAGCTCGAGGATAAGACGCGTACCGAACTCGTCGAGATCGCCAAGAGCCTTGAGATCCCGAACCTCCAGCGCATCAAAAAACGCGACATCGTTTTCCCGATCCTCGAAGCGCAAGCAAAAGCGGCCGGTCTACATTTCGCGACCGGCGTGCTCGAGATCTTACCCGAAGGCTACGGCTTCTTGCGCCGCGAGAACATGCGGCCGGGTCCGGGCGACGTCTACATCTCGCAGTCGCAGATCCGTCGCTTCGAGCTGCGCACCGGCGACCTCATCGCCGGTCAGATCCGCGATCCGAAAGACAACGAGAAGTATCACGGCATCCTCAAGGTCGAGGCGGTCAACGGCCAAGATCCGGAATCGATCCGCGGTCGAGCTGTCTTCGACAAGCTCGTCCCCGTCTATCCCGATGTCAGGCTGAAGATGGAGACGTCGCCGCTCGAGATGAGCGGACGCGTCTTCGATCTCTTCTGCCCGATCGGCAAGGGCCAGCGCGCGCTCATCGTCTCGCCGCCGAAAGCCGGCAAGACGACGCTCCTCAAGAAGATCGCCAACGCGATCGCTGCCAATCATCCCGAAGTCGACCTCTTCGCGCTGCTCGTCGACGAGCGGCCGGAAGAAGTCACCGACATGCGCCGCTCGATCGAGGGCGACGTCGTCTCATCGACGTTCGATGAGCATCCCGATAACCACACCGCGGTCGCCGAGTTGACGCTGGAACGCTGCAAGCGGCTCGTCGAGCTCGGTCACGACGTCGTCATCCTCCTCGACTCCATCACACGCCTTGCGCGCGCATGGAACCAAGTAATGCCCGCGACGGGCCGCACGCTGTCCGGCGGACTCGACACGAGCGCGCTCCATCGGCCGAAGCGCTTCTTCGGCGCAGCGCGCAATATAGAGGAAGGCGGAAGCCTGACGATCATCGCCACCGCGCTCATCGAGACGGGCTCGAAGATGGACGACGTCATCTTCGAAGAGTTCAAAGGCACGGGCAACATGGAGATCAACCTCGTGCGCAAACTCGCCGACAGCCGCATCTTCCCTGCGGTCGACATCAAGAAGTCGGGCACGCGGCACGAAGAGCTGCTCCTGAGCGAGATCGAGCTGCGTAAGGTCGTCATGCTGCGACGTGCGACCGCCGTGCTCGGCACGCAAGAGATGACCGAGCTCATCCTCGAGCGCTTCCGTAGAACCGACTCGAACGAAGCGTTCCTCAAGTCGGTCACCAAGGAAGCGATGTCCATGGCGGGCGACGGCGACCGCTGATGTGGTATGCCGAGCGGAGCTCGGCTTGATCCGTCTCAACAAGTACCTCGCCGAGCGCGGGGTCTGTGCGCGACGCAAAGCGGATGCGCTCATCGAAAGCGGCGTTGTCGCGGTCGATGGGCGCGTCGCACTTTTGGGCGAGTCGATCGACCCGACGACGCAGCGCGTGACGATCAATGGACGCCGCATCGCGCACGCGTCGCAAAAGTCGAGCACGCTCGTCATGAACAAACCACGCGGCGTCGTCACGACGATGCACGACGAACGCGGCCGTCCATGCATCGCGCAGCTTCTGCCGAAATCGCCGCGTTATTTCCCGGTCGGCCGGCTCGACGCCGACTCAACGGGCGTGCTGCTCTGCACCACAGACGGCGAGCTCGCGCGCGTGCTGACGCATCCGTCGTTCGGCGTCGAGAAGATCTACCGCGTGCGTGCCACTGGCGCGTTGACGCCGCAGACGATCAAGGCGCTGGGCGCACGCGATTTGCGCCGGCATCCCGACGGATCGCATTCCTTTTCCATGACGCTGCACGAAGGCCGCAACCGCCAAGTGCGCAGGATGTGCGCCGGTCGCGGTCTGCGCGTCATCGATCTGGAGCGCATCCGATTCGGTCCAGTGACCCTCGCCGGTCTGAAAGCCGGCAAGACAAGAGAGCCGACGCGAAACGAGCATATGGAATTCGACCGCCTGCGGTCGCTCGCGAGCGGCTCACCTGAAACGACCCTGAAGCCTCGAAAAAGGGCGGCCGTTCAGCCCACAGAATGAAGCGCCACTACCATGGCGGTACGAGGCATACGCGGCGACATCACGGCGTCTGAGAATGAACCGGTGGCAATCGTAGCTGCGACGACCCGGCTTTTGCGCGAGATAGTCGCGCGAAACGGGGTCCGCGTCGACGATATCGGCGCGATCTTTTTCACGACGACCCCAGACCTCACAGCCGAATTCCCGGCCGCCGCGGCCCGCGAGCTCGGTTGGCAAGAGGTGCCTCTGCTCTGCGGGCACGAGATGTCGGTCCCCGGCCGGCTCGACAAGTGCGTGCGCGTCATGATGCTCGTCAACGTCGACGTCGCGCAATCCGAGATACGGCACGTCTACCTCGACGGCGCGAAGTCGCTCCGCCCCGATCTCGAGCGCGCGCCACAACATGCTCAGCACGAAGGGAGTACCACCGTTCGATGATCGTCGTGATGCGCTCCGGCGCGACGCCGGAACAGACGAAGGCGGTCGTCGACAAGATCACCGCGATGGGCTTCGGCGTGAACGTCTCGCAAGGCGCCGAGAAGCTCATCATCGGCGTTCTCGGCGTTCGCGAAAATAAAGAGACGCTTGCAGCGCAGCTCGGCGGCTTGCCGTATGTCGAGCGCGTCATGCCGATCAGCAAGCCGTACAAGCTCGTCAGCCGCGAAGGGTCGCAAGCCGGCACGGTCGTGCGATTGTCGAACGGCACGGAGATCGGCGCGAACGCCGTCCACGTCATGGCCGGACCCTGCACGGTCGAAGGCCGCGACATGGTCATCGACACAGCGCGTTGGATAAAGCAATGCGGCGCGACGTTGCTGCGCGGCGGTGCGTACAAGCCGAGCACATCGCCCTACTCATTCCAGGGCATGGGCAAAGACGGTCTCGAGATCCTCGCCGAAGCGCGAGCGAAAACCGGTTTGCCCGTCATCACCGAAGTGCTCGACCCGCGCGACGTGCCGGTGGTCGAAGAATACGCCGATATCCTCCAGATCGGCGCGCGCAACATGCAGAACTTCAACTTGCTCAAGGAGTGCGGCAAGTCGCGCAAGCCGGTGATGCTCAAGCGCGGGCTCTCGGCGACGATCGAAGAGTGGCTGCTCGCCGCAGAATATCTCTACGCGGGCGGTAACCACGACGTCATCTTGTGCGAGCGCGGCATCCGGACGTTCGAGCCCGCGACGCGCAATACGCTCGATCTCAACGCTGTGCCGCTCGTCAAGCAGCTGACGCACTTGCCGATCATCGTCGATCCGAGTCACGGCACCGGCAAATGGGATCTCGTGTCGCCGATGGCGCGCGCGGGCATCGCCGCTGGTGCGGACGGCGTCATCATCGAAGTGCATCCGAATCCGTCCGAAGCGCTCAAAGACGGTTTTGAATCGCTCACCTTCGACAATTTCGCGGCGATGATGGACGGATTGCGGCCGATCGCTCGCGCCGTCGGGCGGCCCGTCGCATCCGACGCTACGGCGCCGGTTTGAGATCGACCGTCGCCATTCTCGGCACGGGCCTCATCGGAACGTCGCTCGGCCTCGCGCTTGTTCGAGATCGTAAGGAGCGGTCGAGATTCATCTCGACCGCAGCGGCCTCTAAAAATAGGGAACGCATCGTCGGTTGGGACGTGCGTCCCTCAAATGGTCGCGCGGCTTTGAAGCGCGGCGGCATCGCCGCAATCGCTAACTCTATGGAAGAAGCGGTGCGCGACGCGGGGGTCGTGGTCATCGCGACTCCGCTCGATGCCGCTATCAAGCTCGCGCCGCGTGTGATCGGGGCGGCTACGAAAGGCTCGCTCATCATCGACGTCACCCCGGTGAAAGCGCCGATGCTTCGCGCCACCCGAGCGGCCTTGCGCAAGCGGCCGGACATAAGCTACATCTCGGCCCACCCCATGGCGGGCCGTGAAAAAGGCGGCGCTGCCAATGCCGATTCCGACCTTTTCAAAGACCGGCCGTTTGCGCTTATCCAACTGACATCGAACCGCCGCAACGCTGACACGCGAGCGGTGCGACTCGTCAAGCGCGTCGGCGCGCGACCCGTGACGATGACCGCGAAGGCGCACGATCGCGCCGTCGCGGCGATGAGCGCGCTTCCTCAGCTCGCGTCGATCGCGCTCGCGCTCGCGGCCTCGCAGTCCGGCGGAAAGGCGGCGGCCAAACTCGCCGGCCCCGGTTTCGGCGACGCGACTCGGCTCGCGATGTCACCTTACGACATCTGGAAACCCGCGTTAACCGCGAACCAACGCCACATCGGCCGTGGGCTCTGCGAACTCGAGCGCACCGTCGCTCGACTCGCTCGCGCCGCTCGGCAGGAAGACGTCCGGGCGATGGAACGACTGTTCTCAAAAGCCAGATCAGCGCGCAAGCGGGTCGTCGGCGGCTAGTCGGCGAATCGTACTGTCAACTTTTAACGTTCTTTTCAACGCGCCGTTCATCTCGGCCAGAATCAAAAACCCGCAAGGAGTCCAATGAGCAACATCGCAAGGCGGATCGCCGCCGTCGCCGCTGCCGCGGCTTGCTTAGCCGCCTATTCGCCCGCAGCACGCGCGGACGTCACCTATTACACGCCTCCGAGTTTCAAGACGCGCGTCCCTCCGGTTTATCCGGA